>NVRM01000024.1 GCA_002400885.1 Flavobacteriaceae bacterium | reverse complement strand
GATTCTTAAGTTTCTCAGGAATTAAAATTTAATTAGAAAGATAAGATTATGAGTATTATTGTAGCAAGTGTCGTATTTTTCTTAGCGATCATTTTAGTTCTAGTAACTATTTTACTAGTAGCAAAAGCAAAGCTGATGCCCTCTGGTAAAGTAAAGATTACTATTAACGGAGAAAGAGTAATAGAAGTAGATTCTGGAAGTTCGTTATTAACAACTTTAGGAAACGAAAAGATATTTTTACCATCAGCATGTGGTGGTGGAGGTACCTGTATCCAATGTGAATGTCACGTAAATAGTGGAGGTGGAGACGCCTTACCTACAGAGACTCCTCACTTTACACGTAAGGAATTAGCAACTGGAATTCGTTTATCTTGTCAGGTAAAAGTAAAAGGTGATATGGACATTACCATTCCAGATGAAATTTTTGGAATTAAGAAATGGGAAGCAACGGTAGTGAGTAACTACAACGTGGCTTCATTTATCAAGGAATTCATTGTTGAATTACCAGAAGATATGCCGTATAAAGCAGGTGGATATATTCAAATCGAAATTCCAGAAACGGAAGTTCAATTTAAGAACATAGACATTGAAGCACATCCATTAGATCACCCAGGAGAACCTGATAAGTTCAAAGCGGAGTGGGATAAATTTGGATTATGGCCATTGGTAATGAAAAATGATGAGAATGTGGAAAGAGCCTATTCAATGGCTTCTTATCCTGCAGAAGGACGTAAGGTTATGCTGAACGTTCGTATTGCAACTCCTCCTTTTGATAGAGCTAAAAATGGATGGATGGATGTAAACCCTGGGGTTGCATCTTCTTATATCTTTAACCAGAAGCCAGGAGACAAAGTAATTGTTTCAGGACCTTATGGTGAATTCTTTATTAACGAAGATTCTGATGCTGAAATGATTTATGTAGGTGGTGGAGCTGGTATGGCACCAATGCGTTCTCACTTATACGAATTATTCCACACGATGAAAACGGGTCGTAAAGTATCGTACTGGTACGGAGGTCGTTCTAAACGTGAATTATTCTACTTACATTACTTTAAAGAATTAGAGGCGCAATTCCCTAACTTTAAAATGCACTTAGTATTAAGTGAACCAATGAAAGAGGATAACTGGAAAGTGAAAGCTGATGTAGATGCAGAGGGTGATGGATTCGTAGGATTCGTTCACCAGTCTTTAATTGATAACTATTTGAGCAAACATGAAGCTCCTGAAGATATCGAATTCTATTTCTGTGGACCACCATTGATGAATCAAGCGGTTGTTAAAATGTGTGATGACTTTGGTGTACCACCAGAAAATGTACGTTTTGATGATTTTGGAGGATAAGATCCTAAAAAAACATATAATTTTTAAAAAACCGATGCTCTTGTAGTATCGGTTTTTTTATATTTAAACCGTTGCTGTTTGGCTTTTTTTAGTGCTAAGTATCACTTTACTAATCGTTATGGAATTACAATTCATCGATAGCAAATTACCATTCAGCGAAAAAACTACGTATAATTGAGTAGAATAGAGCAACTTTAAACTCAATTCACCATTTATGAAGGGAAATAAAATTTTAAAAATATTACTTGTCGAAGATAATCTCTTTGAAGTATTGCGTTTTGAAAAAACAATTAATTCAATTGCAATTAATTGTGAAGTTACACATGCAAAACACGGAGGAGAAGCCATTACAAGTTTACAACAGCAGGTATTACCAGATTTGATTATACTGGATTTAGATATGCCAGAATTAAGTGGCTTGCAGTTTCTAGAAATTATTAAACAATACGAACACCTACAGGATATTCCTACCATTATACATTCTTCCCATATAGGTCAGCAGGAAATTGCGCAATGTTTTAAATTGGGAGTTGCAGGGTTTATGGTCAAAACCACAGACCATGAAAACTATGTTTTAAATTTACAAAAAACACTGCTAAAGTGGCATAAAAAGGTCGCCTAGTAGCGATAAAAAAACACTACGCATGTCTTTCGTTGCTGTAACGCCAGAACACCCCTAGAACACCTTGAAAACCCATTGTTAAGCCGGATTGTAAATATGATAAAAACCTAGTTTTTAATCCGCCAAAAACCGTATCTTCGAATCCAATATAACTCTAATTAGATTATCTTATGTTTAAAGGATTACAAGGTTTTTCCAAAGCGTTTTGGACCGCCAATACGGTTGAATTATTAGAAAGAGCCGCCTACTACGGTGTGTTCATCGTAATTACACTCTACTTATCACGAATTTTAGGTTTTTCAGATATTGAATCTGCTTTGATTGCAGGATTCTTCTCTGGAGGATTGTATTTATTGCCAACTTTTACGGGAGCATTGGCTGATAAAATAGGTTTTAAAAGCTCTTTGCTAATCGCATTTTCTTTACTAACTATTGGTTATTTGGGATTGGGAATGCTTCCTACTTTCTTAGAGTCAGCTGGATTAGTTGATTATTCAAACGATATCACATTTACAGGCTTGAATGAATCTGCACAGCGCTGGTCTATTGTACCTGTGTTAGTGGTGTTAATGATCGGTGGTTCGTTTATCAAAGCGGTGATTACTGGAACTATTGCGAAAGAAACTACGGTAGCTACAAGGGCCCAAGGTTTTTCTATCTTTTATATGATGGTAAATATCGGAGCTTTTTCTGGTAAAACTATTGTAAAACCTTTGCGTGAAGCTATGGGGGATATGGGATTGGTTTACTTGAATTTTTTCTCTGCATCAATGACGTTTTTGGGATTGATTTTAATCGTCATTTTCTACAAAGGAGCAAAACAAGAAGGACCTACTAAAAGCTTTAAAGATGTGTTGGACGGCTTTGTAAGAGTACTTACCAATGGGCGTTTAATAGCATTAATTCTTATAATTACTGGTTTTTGGATGGTACAGGGACAGTTGTACGCAACCATGCCTAAATATGTATTGAGAATGGCAGGAGAAGCGGCATCACCTTCTTGGTATGCAAATGTGAACCCGTTGATAGTGGTGTTAACAGTGGCGTTTGTTACGAGAATGATGGCGAGTAAAACACCGTTATTTTCAATGACTATAGGGATGTTTATTATGCCTATTTCTGCATTGGTAATGGCTTCAGGGAACTGGTTTTCTGGTGGTGAAATAGACTTAGGGTTTATTAGCATGCATCCTATTGCTTTAATGATGATTGTAGGTATTATGTTTCAAGCCTTGGCAGAATCGTTTATATCACCAAGATTCTTAGAGTATTTCTCACTACAGGCACCCAAAGGAGAAGAGGCAATGTATTTAGGATTTAGTCATTTGCATTCGTTTATTTCTTCTATTTTAGGTTTTGGTTTGTCAGGTGTTTTATTATCTAAATATTGTCCAGACCCTAGACTTTTTGAGACCCACGAAGCATGGGAAGTGGCGTCTTCCGATGCACATTATATATGGTATTATTTTGCAGCTATCGCACTTACATCTGCAATATCTTTAATTATCTACGGAAAGGTAATTAAAAGACTAGATGCAAAAAAGCTGTCGTAATTGACTTAACAATATAAAAAAGAGGCTTTCGGTACTAACCGAAAGCCTCTTTTTATGCGTTATTTTTAGATTTAAATCGCTTTTAAATAAGGGTTAAGTAACGATTCATAACTACTTATTAGAACGGACTCTTAGACAATGTCCTGTCGTTTTAATGTAAAGGTAAATTCTGAGCCTTTGTGCAATTCACTTTTTACAGTTATTTCCTCTCCATGTGCTTCAATAATATGCTTTACAATGGACAGTCCTAATCCAGAACCTCCTTGTGCGCGTGATCTACTCTGATCTACTCGGTAAAAACGTTCGAAAAGGCGTTCATGGAATTCTTTGTCGATCCCTTCTCCATTGTCAGATACTGAGATGCTTAGTTTTTTATTATTTATATCTTTTAAACTAACCAATGTAGTCCCTCCTATATTTCCGTATTTAATAGAGTTGACTAATAAGTTTATCAGCACCTGTTCCAGGCGCTCCGCATCGCCGAGTATCATTACAGGAGCGTCATAAATAGCATCAAAACTTAAGGTAATGTCTTTTTTCTTAGCTTTCATTTCTAGTAAATCAAAAACGCCTTGCACTAAAACAACCATGTTTATAGGCTGCATGTTTAAGTGTAAATCTGCCGATTCTAATTTAGAAATCATGTCCAAGTCTTTTACGATGGCAATCAAGCGTTCCACACCTTTATTGGCTCTTTGTAAGTATTTTTCTCGAATGGTCTCATCGTCTATTGCTCCGTCTAACAAGGTTAAAATAAAGCCTTGTACGGTGAACAATGGTGTTTTAAGTTCGTGAGATACGTTTCCTAAAAAATCACGTCTATAACATTCTCTTTCTTTGAGAACTTCAATTTGATGACGTTTGTTTTCTGCAAATTCCTGTACTTGACGAGATAAGGATTCCATATCACTTGTAACCGTTGTTTGATACATGTCGGATACATCAAATAAAGAGACGTCTTCATAAATCTTTTTTACGCGTAGGTAGATAAATCGCTCGACTCTATACTGAATTATTAAAAAAGAAAACAGAAATAATACGGCGTAAAAGCTTGCGAAAAACTGATAAATAATCACATGACTCACCGATATATAATACAGTAAAAGCAACACGAATGTTGCTAATGTTGTGATGTATAAAGAGGACCAAAAGGCAAAAAAATATGTTTTTCTAAGCTTCATTTATAATAAATTTATATCCTACACCTTTTACGGTTTTAAAATTTTTCTCCCCTATTTTTTCTCGTAATTTTCGGATATGTACATCTATAGTACGTCCTCCTACAACGACTTCGCTTCCCCATACTTTATCTAAAATATCATCTCTTTTAAATACCTTTCCTGGTTTGGAAGCAAGCAATGAAAATAGTTCAAATTCTTTCCTAGGTAGGCTGAATTTACGACCGTCTTTTACAATCATGTATTCATCCCTATCTATAATTATATTTCCTACTTTTACTTGGTTTTTTTGTTCTTCGGATTCTACCATTCTACGTAATAATCCTTTTACCTTACTGATTAAAACCTTTGGCTTTATAGGTTTGGTGATATAATCATCGGCACCGGCATCAAAGCCAGCAACCTGAGAATAATCTTCTCCACGTGCGGTAAAAAATACGATGAGTACTTTTTCAAATCCTTTAATTTGGCGAATTTTTTCACAAGCTTCTATACCATCCATTTCAGGCATCATTATGTCCAATAAAATGAGGTGGGGCTGAAAAGAACGTGCGCGTTTTACCGCTTCTAATCCGTTGGTCGCTGTTGCAATTGTATACCCTTCGCTTTTTAAGTTATACCCAACTATTTCTAAAATATCTGGCTCATCGTCCACTAATAATATTTTAATGTCTTTGCTGTTCATTTGTTAATTGATTTCAATCGTTCCTCAAAAATAACATTTAATATTTAATAAATGCCTCAGATTCCTTCGCTGCTTAAAAAGTAACCTTTTACTAACATTGTCCTAACATTAAAGCTCAATTTGTTCAGAAAAACGTAAATTTAAGACAAAACTATGTTATGAATCTGTCATTGAACTTTGAGAAAATCCTATTTCTAGATATAGAAACCGTACCTGAAAAGGAGTTTTTTTCGGATTTAAGTATCGGTAAGCAGGAATTATTTACAAAAAAAACGGCCTATCAACGCAGTGAAGACGAGTCGGCGTCAGATTTTTACCACCGTGCAGGTATCTGGGCAGAATTTGGAAAAATTGTATGTATTTCTGTGGGCTATTTTAAGAGTAATAGCAGTCCTAGGAAATTTAGAGTAACCTCTTTTTATAATGATGATGAGGCTATTTTATTAGCGGAGTTTAAAGCGTTGTTAGATACCTACTATTACCAAAAAGAAATGGTTCTTTGTGGGCATAATGGAAAAGAATTCGATTTTCCATTTATTGCACGTCGAATGATCATAAATCGCATCGGCTTGCCGGACAAACTTAATTTATTTGGAAAAAAACCATGGGAAGTCCCACATATAGATACCTTAGAATTGTGGAAATTTGGAGATTATAAACATTATACATCCCTAAAATTACTCACCGAGATTTTAGACATTCCCTCTCCGAAGGATGATATAGATGGGAGTCAGGTAGGGGAGGTGTATTATGTAGAGAAAAACCTTGAACGTATAAAGATTTACTGCGAAAAAGACACCATAACGGTGGCGCAATTATTACTTAGGTTTAACAATCAACCGTTGTTAGATAAGGATGAAATTGAGTTTGTCTAAGGAATGACAATCAATCCTAAAATAGTAATCACGAAATATACTCCTAAGGACATTGCTCCAGGGTAATCCTTTGCAAATCGCTGTCCAATTAATAGGACTAATAACGTGATTGCACAAGAAGTTAGCGCCAATAACAAAAACGTATAATGAGAGAGTGTGAATAATTCGTACAAGCCAATAAAAAATAAAACCACGGTTAAAAACTCAAGTAGCAATACGATTATAAGTGATATAGGAATTATTTTTGCGATAAAAGTTCCTTTAAAATGATGGGTATAAAATGTGACAGTACCCTTCCAATCCAATAGCTTTTCTCCTATAGAAAAGACAAATGTGATGCATAAAAAAAGGCTTACGAGTAGTAATGGGGCAGTTGCAAGTAAAAATTCCATGTTATTTTTTATGTAAGAGTCGGGTTAATTTAATAGAGGTATCCAATAGGATTATTTTGGCATTTCCGTTACGTTCTATATGATACATAGCCTCATTTATTTCTTTAGAAATTTCTAAGATATTCCCTCCATGTATAAAGGGAGCAAATTTGGCTAATTGGAAATTTTTAGGTTGTAAAAATACCAGTTCATTGGCATTGTAATTTAGCATCAATGCTTGTCTAAAACATTGCAAGCAATACTGTAAAAAATATTTTTGAGTTTCTCTCCCTGTACCAGCAATATCGTTACTCCATTGGATTAATTCTTCAATTACACTGGCGTCTCCTTTGGCTCTAAAAGCCGCGCGTACCCATGTAATAAACCATTTTTCGAATTGGGCATCCGCATGGCTATTGTTTAAAATATGTACTGCTTTATTATAATTTCCTTCTGCTTGATGGGCAATGTTTTTTGCTTTGTCGGGTAAACAACTTTTTTGTGCTACCAGGGCATCTGCAATTTGTTGTTCACTTAAACTAGGGAAATGTAGTACTTGGCAACGAGACCTAATGGTATTTATAATTTGCTCTTCCTGTTCTGCAACGAGAATAAAAACGGTCTTTTCAGGCGGTTCTTCTATGAGTTTTAGCAATTTGTTAGCCGCGGAGATATTCATCTTTTCAGCCATCCAAATCACCATTACTTTATAGCCTCCTTCGTAGGATTTTAACTGCAGCGATTTCACAATGTTTTCTGCTTCATCTACGGTAATAATCCCTTGCTTATTTTCAATTTCTAATACATGAAACCAATCAAATAAATTTCCATAAGGTGTCTTCTGAACAAAACCTCTAAATTCCTGGATGAAATCCGCACTTGTAGGTTTTCTTTTAATTTTAGAATTAGTGGCTACTGGGAAGGCAAAGTGCAGGTCGGGATGTGACATGTTTCCACATTTGACCTTTGTAGCCTCCGGGTCCTTGGCTCCTAAGCATAACAAGTATTGAGCGTAAGCCAATGCCATAGGCAAGCTACCGCAACCCTCTTTACCTATAAATAATTGAGCATGTGCAATTCGACCATTATCTGCCGATGTTTGCAAATGTGATTTTATGTGTTCCTGTCCTAAGATATCTGAAAAAAGCATGGACAAAAATACAAAATACTCGGATACAATTATAGATTTCACTCATTAGTTGTTTATATATCTTCAAATTAAAATAATATGAAATTTTAAAAGAGGAATACAAAGTTGTTTGACTATCTAGTTTTATAGTTCTAAGTTTAATATTTCCTTTCTTGATTTTATGTCTAATTTTGAATAGACACTACTAACATGCGATTTTACAGTATTTATACTAATTGAGCATTGGCTTGATATTTCTTGGTTTGTTAACCCTTGCCGAAGTAATTCGAATATCTTTCTTTCTTGAAAACTTAATTCGTTAAGAGTTCTTTTTTGGTTAAAGATTTTTTTTCTAAACAAATACAGTGTTCCTGACAAGCCTATTACTCCTATAATAATCATAAGTAAATTAAGGTTGCCATGTGTTTTTTGTGGCATTTGCCTCCTTAACGATTTAAAATAATCATTTTCTTCATTTTTCCATTTTGCTATAAAAGATTTATAAAAAAATGCATTCGAAGCATTATTTGACTCAAATTTTCCTTCGTAAATAGCATAAAGTGAAACAAGAAAATAATCTGATGATTCAGCTATTTTAAATAAATCTTTTTCAATCTTCTTTTCAATCATCATTCGTTTGGCCATTCCACTTTCTGAAAAAGAACTATCCGCCTTGAAAATGATATTTCTAATATGTTGAATTGATGTGCTTTCCGGTGAGTTTTTAAACGATACATTTTTAAAAGGAGGAAAAGAGAAATTAGATGAAATTTTAATTTGCGATAATTGATTTGCAATTAAAAACAAATGGTTTTCGTTTTTTCCTCCAATTATTAGACTTGCAGGTGAATCTCCTTTTTTTATAATATGTAAACGGTACAAGTTTTTCTTAGGAAGTAAGAAGTCAGTATCAAACTCGAAGTTACCATTATTATCTAATCTTGTTTTGGCAACAATCATATCGTTTGACATCAAATACATATTATCGTATGTTGGGATATAAGAAAGGAAAATTTCAGAATCCCAACTATCATCAAGAATTAAATTCCCGGAAATAAAAGATTTATTTTGTTCTTGCCCATAACTTATACTTATATTAAGACCTAACAATAGTAATAAAACGTTTATATAATTAATTTTCATATTACAGTATTAGTTGATTAAATAAACCCAACCCGTTTTAGTTACTTTTTTTCCTGATATAGTTCTTGCTTCAACAGTATAAAAATATGTTCCAGAACTTTGCAATTCATTCTTTACTTTCCCATCCCAGCCTTTATGTATGCTTGTTGATGAAAAGGATAAATCACCTTTTCTATCGAATATTTTAAAGTAAATTATCTCAGAAATATTGCTGGTATCCAAATTGAATATGTCATTTTCTCCATCTCCGTTAGGAGTAAATGAATTTGGTGCATTTATATAATAATTACCAAAGTTAGCATTTATTTCTATTGTACCAGTTCCTTTAATAATGGATATTTTTATTATCCATTTTCCTGATGCTGGTTTTTTTAAAATTTTATTTATTTCTCCAATTGTTGTTTCGTTTTTATTAGGTCCTTTCGCTTTTATAGAAAACTTTTTACGCACTTTTCCTTTAGGGTCGATTACCTTTACCTTTAATTCGCCATAGCTTATCGTTCCTTTTATTTTTAACTCTAATGTTGGAGTTTGTTCCTTAATATTAATAATAACCTCTTCTGATTTGTTGTCATTTTCAAATGTGATAACTTTATCTGTGAAAATTGTTTTCTCAGTCTTTTTTAATGTGGTTGATTCTTTTGAAATGACTTGTCCTAATACATTGTATGAGATAAATAAAATGTAGATGAATAAAGTAAATTGATTCTTGTTCATAGTTTTTTAAAATTTATTAATAATACCTACAGCAAAATTATTGATAAATAGGATCTCTTTACTTATTTGTTAGAATGAAAAAAGTATTATTTAAGTATTAAAAGCGTCTAAAATATGATTTTTTTCATTTGATTTCCTGTGTTTTTAGACAAAACCCCTGTTTAAATTTATTTGTGATTAAACTTCCTTAATAAAGAAAGGCATAGAATAGATTTATGAAAATTGGAATCCTTAAAAATAGTAGGATAATCAGCATAGAAAACGGTTTCGTAAATAAAAAAACATCAGACTTTTTTTTGGGGTATCTTTGTGGAAAATTAGCGTCAATAATTAAAAAATATAGAGTAATGAAAACCATAAACGATTTTAACTTTAGTAATAAAAAAGCAATAATCCGTGTAGATTTTAATGTGCCTTTAAACGAAGCATTAGAAGTAACTGATATTACCAGGATTGAAGCAGCAAAACCAACAATTGATAAAATATTAGCTGATGGTGGAGCGGTGGTGTTAATGTCACATTTAGGTCGTCCAAAAGGAGTAGATGCTAAGTATTCATTAAAACACATTGTTGCTAAAGTAAGTGAAGTTTTAGGGTTACCTATAAAATTTGCTACTGACTGTATTGGTGATGATACTACGAAAATGGTGTCTGAATTACAAAACGGTGAAGTATTGTTATTAGAAAACTTACGTTACTATTCAGAAGAAAAAGAAGGAAACGAAGCGTTTGCTGAGAAATTAGCTTCACATGGAGATATCTATGTAAACGATGCTTTTGGAACTGCTCACCGTGCGCATGCTTCGACTGCAATTATTGCGAAGTTCTTCCCTACAACTAAATGTTTCGGATTGTTATTGGCTAAAGAAATTGAAAGCATCAATAACGTTTTAAACAATAGCGAAAAACCTGTAACAGCAATTATTGGAGGTGCAAAAGTATCTTCTAAAATTGATGTGATTAAAAATATTATGGATAAAGTGGACAATATCATCATAGGTGGTGGTATGGCATACACTTTTATCAAAGCAAAAGGAGGAAAGATTGGAGAATCTATTTGTGAAGATGACAAATTAGAAACTGCATTGGAAATTTTAGCTTTAGCGAAAGAAAAGAAAACACGTATTTACTTACCTGTTGATGTAATTGCTGCGGATGATTTCAGTGAAACTGCAAATACACAAATTGTACCATCAAACGAAATTCCTGACGGATGGCAAGGATTGGATTGTGGACCACAATCTAATGTTGCATTTTCTTTTGTAATTGCAGCTTCTAAAACAGTGTTATGGAATGGACCAGTAGGTGTTTTTGAAATGAAAGCATTTAGAAAAGGAACTATTGAAATTGCAAGTGCAATTGACGAAGCTACACAAGGAGGTACTTTCTCTTTAGTAGGTGGTGGTGATTCTGTTGCAGCTGTAAAACAATTTGGTTTTGCTGATAAAGTAAGTTATGTTTCTACTGGTGGAGGTGCTATGTTAGAAATGTTAGAAGGTAAAAAATTACCAGGAATTGAAGCAATCTTAAACTAAATTTAATTTTAGACATATAGAATAATACTTTTTGTTAAGTATCTTTAAGACCATCTTTACGCATTGTAGAGATGGTTTTTTTATGCCTTAAAAACGAGGGGAAGATATATTGATAAAAAAGAAATACTATGAAAAATAACATTGAGATAGACGATAGTACGTTGACTAGGTTAAAAGTAATTGCTACGTTTGAAGATTTAAGTGTAAAAGTATTGCTGGAAAAAGCAGTACACTTTTTTGTGGAACACAAGGAAAAGGAACAACACGGAACAGGCAGGCAAGAACTAGGAATAGGAAGGTGTCTTTTAATGCGGCCATCGGTGAATATGAACTTGGCATGGGGAGAGGAAACTATAGATATTTTGGATTAATTAGCAGGATTTATTTTGTGAAGTGCATTTAAAAAAGAACTGTAAAAATCTAAAAAACAAGGTATTGAAGGTGTTGTTCTGTGAGGGGGATAGGTGTTTAGGCTTCTACTGTACTATTTAAATGAGTCCTAGTAGGTATCTATCTGTAAAAAAAGCGCTGTTTACACCGTTTTTATATACTTTTATACAAACGAACACGCCTAATATTATGAAGTACAATACCCTACCTGGTACCGAGATTTCCATTAGTGAAATTTGCTTAGGTACCATGACTTTTGGAGAACAAAACAACGAGTCCGAAGGACATAAACAATTGGACTATGCCTTGGAGCATGGTATTAATTTTATAGATACAGCCGAATTGTATTCCGTACCTGCTAGTGCGGCAACCTACGGAAGCACCGAAACAATCATTGGTACTTGGCTTAAGAAAAGTGGAAAAAGGAAGCAGGTAGTCCTAGCAAGTAAAATCTCGGGCCCTGGTGAATATGCCGCACATATAAGGAGTACGGGCTTTACTAAGCAAGCCGTTACGGAAGCCTTACATGGAAGCTTAAAGCGATTACAGACTAGTTATTTAGACCTGTACCAGCTACATTGGCCTACACGCCCAGCTAATTATTTTGGAGTGCGTAATTATGTCCATTCAGAAGCGGCTTTACAGGAAGATAATTTTCTTACAGTTTTAGAAACACTGAACGATTTTGTGAAAGCGGGAAAAATAAGACAGATAGGGATTTCTAACGAAACTGCCTGGGGGACTATGAGGTATTTAAATGAGGCAGAAAAGCACCATTTGCCACGTATGAAAACCATTCAAAATCCGTATTCGTTATTGAATAGAACTTTTGAAGGTGCTTTGGCGGAAGTTGCCATGCAGGAACAGGTGGGATTACTTGCCTATTCGCCACTCGCATTTGGAGTGCTTTCTGGAAAATACAGAAATGGACAAACACCAGAAAAAGGACGTGTTACCCTGTATCCTAGATTCGATAGGTATTCCAATGAGCAGTGTGTAAAGGCGGTAAACTTATACTATGCGTTAGCTTTGGAGAATAATCTTACATTGACAGAGTTGTCCTTGGCTTTTGTTCGTCAGAAACCATGGGTAAGTAGCACTATTATAGGGGCTACAACCATAGATCAGTTAAAGGAAAATATTGCAACAACTGAAATTATATTAGGACCATCGCTACTAAAAGGGATTGATGCGATTAATTCTGAAATACCTAACCCAGCGCCATAAAGGATGTAGCACAGGTTAATTAGTAGACTTGTTTTACTGTGAATAAGAGCCAATATAGTCGAACACAATTTAGAATGAATCTAAGTTGTGTTTTTGTGTTTTAGGAAGGGTTTCTTTAGGGGTTTATCTGTCTTGTTTATAGTGTTTTATGTTCTTTATTTATATTGACTAAGAAAAAGACCTTTTTATCTGTATATGATAATTATCATGTTAAATATATCTTAAAATGTTGATTTTTGTAGAATAAATTGAATCAATCAAAACATGACATTAAAACAACTTTTTCTAGGGCTTTTAGGCTTAGTGGCCGTACAAAGTTACGCGCAGCTAACCATCAGTGGTGAGTTAAGACCACGAGCGGAATACCAAAACGATGCTAAGACATTAAATGCAGATGCTACAGATGCTGTTTTATTTGTATCGCAACGTACACGTATTAACACTCAGTTTACAAATGAGGCTTATACATTTTATGTAAGCATGCAAGATGTAAGAACATGGGGTGATGTAAAACAATTAGCAGATAATGGAAGTAGTTTATCCTTACACCAAGCTTGGGGACAGGTTAAATTTGCACCTAATTTTTCTGTAAAAGTAGGACGTCAAGAAATCATTTTAGATGATAGTCGTATTTTTGGTAATGTAGGTTGGGCTCAACAGGGACGTTCTCATGATGCATTGATTTTCAAATTAGGAAATGCAGCTTATAAATTGGACTTAGGTCTTGCTTATAATCAAGATGCTGATAAAGCGACAAAAGGAACAGATTACAATGTTGCAGGGAATTACAAAGCAATGCAATACGCATGGTTTCATAAAGACTATAGTAAAGTAAAAGCTAGTTTCTTGTTTTTAAACAATGGTTTAGTACTGACTCCAGATGCGAATATCAATTATAGCCAAACATATGGTACTTACTTGAAATTTAAAGCTACTTCAAATATCAACGCTACCTTTAGTGGATACTACCAAGGGGGTGAAGATAAAGCTGGAAAAGGTTTAAGTGCCTTTTTAGTAGGATTAGATTTAGGATATAAAGCAAACGATACTTGGAACTTAGGCTTAGGTTTTGAAATGCAATCGGGTAATGCTTATGATTCTACATCTACAGATAATAAAGCCTTTACTCCTTTCTACGGTACCAATCACAAATTCAACGGATTTATGGATTATTTCTACGTAGGAAACCATGGAAATAGTGTTGGTTTAGTTGATTTGTACTTAAAAGCTTCTGCAAAATTAGGAAAATCATCTAGCATCACTGCTTTTGTACATAACTTTTCTGCACAGGCGGATATTGCTGCTGGTGTAGACAAAGCATTAGGAACAGAAATTGACTTAGTGTACAAGCACAAAGTGAATAAAGATGTTTCTTTATCTGCTGGATATTCTCAAATGTTCGCATCCGAAGGTTTGGAATACTTAAAAGGAAATACCGACGGAAACACGAATGATTGGGGATG
This sequence comes from Flavobacteriaceae bacterium, assembly GCA_002400885.1. GTDB lineage: Bacteria > Bacteroidota > Bacteroidia > Flavobacteriales > Flavobacteriaceae. The sequence continues at coordinate 16,635 of NVRM01000024.1, read as the reverse complement.
GATCATGTTGACGATCAAACCAAGTTTGTTTATCTCTAAATAATTATATAAAATGAGTTTTATTAGATTTTTATTACCACCTCCTGAATGGCGCATACCAGTGATCATTCTAATGGGTGCATTAACGGGACTCACCTTGTATGTTTTAATTGAATCTAAGGCCATATCCTATTTGTCAGACGATCCTAAAACCTGTGCCAACTGTCATGTAATGACACCTCAATATGCAACTTGGCAAAATAGTTCGCATAGAGAATGGGCAAGTTGTAACGACTGTCACGTACCTCAGGATAATGTCTTTAGAAAATACTTCTTTAAAGCAAAGGATGGACTGTATCATTCCTACATGTTTACCACACGCCAAGAGCCGGAGGTAATTAGAATGAAAGCAGCAGGTATAGAAGTGGTACAGGAAAACTGTATTCGCTGTCATGAAAACCAGGTCACAGATGCTCGTTTAAGCGGCATGATTCCGGATCATAAAGAACACCGTACAGAGCGTAAATGTTGGACCTGTCATCAGGAAGTACCACATGGATCTGTCCATAGTTTATCATCCGTAAAATACTACGGAAAAATCGACAAGGAGCATCAAGAAACGGTGCCTGCTTGGTTGAAAAGTTTAACAATAGAATCAGAAGAAAAAAATAAAACCAAATAAAATGAGTAATAAAAGAAAACCTTGGATGAACTGGATGCTATTTATAGCATCGTTAGTTGTTGTATTCTTATTAGGATTGTTAGTATCTACAATTACAGAACGCAAAGTAGAGGCTAAATTTGCCTATACTCCAATAAACAATATTAAAAAATTAGAACCAAGAAACGAAGTATGGGGAGAGAATTTCCCACGTGAGTTTCAATCATATTACAAAACTGCCGACACTACTTTTAAATCTAAGTACAACGGGAATGCTGTAATTGATATGTTGGAAGAAGATCCTAGATTGGTTGTTTTATGGGCCGGTTACGGTTTCTCTAAAGATTATAACCAAGGACGTGGACATGTATATGCGATAGATGATATCCGTAATACTTTAAGAACAGGTGGACCTACGGGACCTGGTGAAGGACCAATGCCTGCTACTTGTTGGACATGTAAATCTCCAGATGTGCCACGTTATATCAACGAAAACGGTACTGATAAATATTACACTGGAAAATGGGCTGATAAAGGAGCAGAATTTGTAAATCCTATTGGATGTGCAAACTGTCATGATGAAAAAAGCATGAACTTAACCATTACACAACCTGCTTTAATTGAAGCATTTCAGCGTCAAGGAAAAGACATTACCAAAGCATCTCATAACGAAATGCGTTCTTTAGTATGTGCCCAATGTCACGTTGAGTACTACTTTAACAAGAACTTACCTGGTAAAGAAGGAATTCCTTACTTAGTATTCCCTTGGGATGAAGGACAAACTGTGGAAGACATGGAAAAATACTATGATGCAATTGGTCACGTAGACTGGACGCATAAAATTAGTAAAGCGCCAATGTTAAAAGCACAGCACCCTGGATATGAAACGTTCCAAATGGGTATTCACGGGAAACGTGGAGTATCTTGTTCAGATTGTCACATGCCTTATAAAACGGAAGGTGGACAGAAATTTACTGATCACCATATTCAATCTCCATTAAATAACGTGGCTAATTCTTGTCAAGTGTGTCACCGTGAAGAAACTGCAGAGTTGATTCAAAATGTATTTGACAACCAAGATCGTATTATTGGAAACAGAAATCAATTAGAACGTTTGTTAGTTCGTGCACATGTTGAAGCTGGAAAATGTTGGGAATTAGGTGCTACTGAAGCACAAATGAAAGATATTTTACACGGTATTAGATTAGGTCAATGGCGTTGGGATTATGCAGCTGCATCACATGGTGGATCTTTCCACGCTCCTGTAGAATTAGGACGTGTAATAGGGACAGGTATTGATGTGACTCAAGAGACTAGAATCAAATTAGCGAAATTGTTAATGACGCTAGGATTCAACGGTGATGTTCCTTATCCAGATATCGAAACAAAAGAAAAAGCTCAGCATTTTATTGGATTACCAATGGAAAAATTGAAAGCAGAAAAAGCGAAATTCTTAAAAGAATTAGCCCCACAATGGGATGCTACTGCTAAAGAGCGCGAAAGCAAGTACTAAACAGTACTAATTTATAGTAAATGGCGAATGTATTGTAAAATACATTCGCCATTTTTTTTAAATGATTTTTTATTTTTAAAGGAGAGATCTCGATTCAATTTTCTATTACCATTGCGAAGGAGGTATGACTGCAGCAATTTCAAACTTACTTCCGAAGACCAAAATTAAACAACTCGATCTGACAGAATCAGTAATTTTATGTTTAATTAATTTAATGTCAGTTCTCATTATTTTGAGAATGGAAAACTACAGCGAGCACTTTTTTTTAACACGCTTAAATTTTGGAGACCTAAATACGTGTTAAGTTGCGTGTTTTTCAATCATTTTTAAATAAAATTTCTTACATCAAACTCAGCGTATTATATTTGCCACTTATGACTAACAAAACAAAAATACATCAACACGATTTATGGGATACGCCTTGGGGCTATGCCGAATCTTTTTTAATTGCTTTTGGACTCCTAGTTACGGGGTTTGTAATGGAAGCTACTTTGGGATTACAAACAGCAGTTTCACTGGTATTCCCCTATAACCTTATACTATTAGTTGTCTATATAGGTGTGCTTATAGCACTTTATAAATGGGCGAGTCACCATCCAATTGTACGTTGGTTGAGTAAAGTGCCGGCGAGTATTACCAGCATTGTTTTTGTGACTTTACTGGTGATGATTATGGGGATAATCCCACAGATATCTAGCGATAACTATCTCGTCAACCTGTTGGGTTTAAATCACATTACCACCAACTGGGCCTTTCTATTAATTATTGGCTTATTTTTAACCTGTTTGGGATTGGTTTCTGTCAAGCGTATCGCACAGTTTAGTACGGATAACGTTGGTTTTATTCTGAATCATATCGGTTTATTTCTAGCCCTTACTGCGGGTATTTTAGGTTCTGGAGATATACAACGTGTTTCTATAGAACTCAAAGAAAACATAGCCAATTACACGGCTACAGATCAGGCCACTGGTCAACCTGTAGAATTGTCTTTTGCCATGTTACTCAAAGACTTTAAATTGGAGGAATACGCTCCTAAATTAGCCTTGATAGATAATGAAAGTGGTGAGATATTACACAATCAAGGGAAAAACTTATATCAAATTTCTGAAGGAGAAAAATACACCTTTGAGGGATTTGAAATAGAAGTACTCAGTTATTTACCCATGTCTGCTCCTTTTGGGGGACGATATCTGCGCGTAAATGAGCAGGGAGCTTCACCCGCAGCACTCTTAAAAGTAACCACAACAGCTACTGATACAAGTATTGAAAACTGGATCTCCTGTGGGAGTTTTGCACAGCAATACAGGTCCTTAAAAATAAGTGATAAATACTCCTTAGTGATGAGCATCCCTGAAGCAAAGAAATTCAGTTCGGAATTGGAGGTTTTAACACGTGATGGCGAACGTTATACAACCATTATTGAAGTGAATAAAGCACACAGTCATGATTTATGGGAGATCTACCAGCTAGATTATAACAAACGTATGGGGAAATGGTCTACTACGAGTGTTATTGAACTTGTTCGTGACCCATGGTTACCCGTTATATATACGGGGATATTTATGATGATATTTGGAGCGTTTTACATGTTTTGGGTAGGAAATAAAATAACTAAAAAAGACTAATTATGACTTGGATTAATTTTCCTTTATACAGCGGTCTTGTTGCCGTATTTTTTCTGATTGGATTGGCTCTTTTGGGCTATTCATATAAAAAGCCAGCTGCTTTTAAAATCTCTGTAATTTTATTTGCCATAGGTTGGAGTGTCTTAGCATTATTTGTAGCACAACTTTGGTTAGAATTAGAAAGACCTCCTATGCGAACCTTAGGTGAAACTCGTTTATGGTACGCTTTGTTCCTGCCACTTATCGGTGGCTTAACCTACTTGCGATGGTCTTATAAATGGTTTTTGGCCTATAGTCTTCTAATGGCACTCCTGTTTTTAGGAATTAATTATATGAACCCAGAAACCTATTCTAAAACATTAATGCCGGCCTTACAGAGTCCTTGGTTTGTTCCTCACGTGTTGGTGTATTTATTATCCTATGCTGTGTTAACGGCCTCTAGTATTGTTGCGGTAAAAGGATGGTATGACCATTACAAGAATAAAGCAAAACAAAGTACGCTAGCCCTCGCCGATAACTTAGTATATATTGGCTTTGCTTTTTTAACTTTAGGCTTGTTATTTGGTGCTTTATGGGCCAAAGAAGCTTGGGGACATTATTGGACATGGGATCCCAAAGAGATCTGGGCATTCTTAACTTGGATGGGCTATTTGATTTATATTCATTACCGTCATTTTCATCCCAATAAAGACAAGCAAGCATTGACCATTTTGGCATTGGCATTTGTGGTCTTGTTGGTCTGTTGGTTTGGGGTAAATTATTTACCCGTCGCACAAACCAGTGTGCATACCTATACGCAGTATTAAAAATCAAAAAACACTTAAGTAATTTCTTAGGTGTTTTTTTTTACCTTAGATGTGGTAACAATGTAAATCACATTATTTAGGGGAAAGAACAAAAGCTGGGTTTTCATTTGAAAATTTGTTTCTTGCTATCTAAATTCCTCAATTAATAAACAACGATTTGCTAACTAATTTTAGAGCATCAATACTCATCTAATATCTCAAATCTCACATCTAATTTCTAATAAACCTATTTTGGGCGTTCCCCAAGGGTCGGGCTATCCGCTATATCTTTTTTTAAAAAGAAAAAAAGGATGCCGCTGCTATCCCTAACGCAAATAAAAAATGAGATCTTAGAATCCAGAGAGCTATTCTGTGTATAAAAACATCTTTTAGTAAATAAACAGTAGATTTTATCAAGTAGACGCTCAATTGGATGCCGCTTTTTCACGCTGGATCCCCGCCTCCGAGAGGATGACGGATGTGCGTGGATAAACAGTGTGAAATCATGCATTTCTAGCCCCAAAGAGTGAAATAAAATAGCCTCAACAACAAAAACTAACAACCTAAGTAATTAAGGATTAAAAATAAAGATATTTATTACTCTTTAGATCAGTAAAATTGAGGCTTAATTATCCTTAGACCCATAAAATGTGAATGAGCCATTATTTAGTGACGATTAAAACCCTATAACTTTATAGCGAATTTTTTCAATCTACTGTCAATCATCTCGTCTGGAACAATTTTTTTTATGGTGTCAGACACGGCATTGATCAGGCGTTCTTTTATAAAATCTTTTTTAATTACAATAGAAACTTCTCGAATGGCAGGAGGATTTGTGATAGCGCGAACCTTTTTTTTCTGAGCATCACTTAAGAGGCTTATATGTAGCTCTGGAATTACAGAATAGCCTCCGTTTTTATCTACAATTCGAATCAATGTTTCGATACTACCCGCTTCAAAGGTTTGGTTGTACACAACGCTTCCCTTGCAAAAATTGAATGTTTGATCACGCAAACAATGGCCTTCTCCCAAAACCCATAAATTGTCTTTGGGCATATTATCAGCAGATAAATCCTCCGCATCTACTAAGGGGGTTTCCGAAAAGTAGGCAACAAATTTCTCRTAATAAATTGGGATTTCGAAAAAATCAGCTTGTTCCAAAGGTGTTGCCGCAATAAACAAATCTATGGCATCATCTTGCAATGCCTTTATCAAACTTTCKGTGTTCATTTCCGTAACAATCAAWGAGATTTGCGGATGTTCTTTTCTAAATTGATAAATAAATTCGGGGACAATRTAGGAGGCTAGGGTAGGGATTACCCCGAGATGTACTGTACCTGATAAATTTTCTGTTTCTGAAGCTACCAATTCTCCAATYTTCTTCATCTCYCTCAAAGTAATYTTGGCCTGATTGATTAATCGTACGCCCATTTTAGTRGGTTCWATAGGGTGTTTTGAACGATCAAAGAGAGGRATYCCTAACTCGGATTCCATTTTTTGTATCATCAAACTCAAGGTGGGTTGAGAAACGCCACATTTCTTCGAGGCTCGTACAAAATGGCGGTATTTRTCCAACGCTACTATGTATTCCAGTTGTTGTAATGTCATGATATAGATATTATAAATACAAATATAGAAATTATCTGTTTGATAAATATATATAAAGAGCGTTACTTTGTCTCGTAGTAATTAAATAATAATTTAAATAAATAAATAGATGTCACAAATAGGAAAACAAATTACAGATTTTAAAGTACAAGCATTCGTTAATAATGATTTTAAAACGATTACCAAGGAAGATGTCGTTGGGAAATGGTCGGTATTTTTCTTTTACCCAGCTGATTTTACTTTTGTATGTCCAACAGAATTAGAAGACTTAGCGAATAAGTATGCTGAATTTAAAAATGTAGATTGTGAAATTTATTCTGTATCTACTGATACACATTTTGTACACAAAGCATGGCATGACACTTCTGATACAATTAAAAAAATTCAGTATCCAATGTTAGCAGATCCTACAGGAGTATTGGCTAGAGGATTTGATGTAATGATTGAAGAAGTAGGACTTGCAGAAAGAGGAACCTTTATTGTAAATCCAGCAGGAGAGATTGTTTCTTATGAAGTAATTGCAGGAAATGTAGGTAGAAATGCAGATGAATTATTTAGAAAATTACAAGCCTTACAATTTGTAGAAAAAAATCCTTCAGAAGTATGTCCAGCAAAATGGAAAGAAGGAAGTGAAACATTAAAACCAAGCATTGACTTAGTTGGGAAAATTTAAATCCTATTAGGGGGTAATTCCTCGAGGATGGTTACGAAATAGAAAAGAAAATTCAGGAAGCAAATCTCCGTCTCTTGACGGAGTTTGTTGATTTATTGACACAAATTCACCAGGAGTAAAACAATCATTTTTTCTCCTTCCTTTAACACCAATTAAAATCCAAAAAGACCGATATAAATAGTTTGTTTTAGGTTCTAGCATTGTTAAAAAACAGCACGATAGCTAAGGCTATCCTAAGATTTTTCACCTAGCTAAAACAAAAAATAATTCCATTTCTAAACCGTCACTTGGAAATTTAATCGGCATAACACCCAGAAAATATGTTAGATGCACAATTAAAAACGCAAGTTACATCGGTATTTAAAGACCTTAAAGAGGACTATACCTTTATTATAAACATTGCCCCTTCTCATGTAAAAAGAGAGGAATTAATAGATTTCTTAACAGAAGTAGCTACCTGCTCGGACAAAATCCACTGTGATATAAGGACAGGAGAAGGATTTTCTTTTGGTATCGTAAAAGGAGTTGAAACAACAGCTAACATTGTATTTAAAACAGTGCCAACAGGACATGAGTTTACGACCTTGCTTTTGGCAGTATTAAATATGGATGGGATTGGTAAAAACCTTCCAGATGACGTAATAGTCCAACGTATCCAAGCACTTAAAGGGAAAATTACGGTGAAAAGTTATATTTCTTTGAGCTGTACTAATTGTCCTGATGTGGTTCAAACGCTCAACCTTCTAGCGATATACAATCCAAATATCACCCACGAAATTATTGATGGAGCTATCCATCAAGAAGAAGTGGATCGTTTAAACATACAAGCCGTTCCATCGGTCTATGCAAACGGAGAGTTATTACATGTGGGGCGTTCTTCTTTGGGCGAACTCTTGGATAAATTAGAAAAACAAGTTGGAAGTGACCACAGTGTTACGGCAACAGCAACAAAGAAAGAATACGACATGATAGTTGTTGGTGGAGGACCTGCAGGAGTTTCTTCGGCTGTTTACTCCGCAAGAAAAGGATTTTCTGTGGCTATTATAGCAGAACAAATAGGAGGTCAAGTGACAGAAACAGTGGCTATTGAAAATATGATTTCCATTCCTAAAACAACGGGAGCTGCACTTGCTAGTAACCTAAAACTACACCTAGACGAGTACCCTATTACTGTCCTTGAAAATAGGTTGGTAGAGAAATTTGAAGTGGTAGATGGTATCAAGCATGTCTATACTTCTTTAGGTGAAGAATTGATAAGTCCTGCTGTAATTATAGCGACAGGAGCTAGCTGGAGAAAGCTAAATGTTCCTGGTGAAAGTGATTATATAGGTTCTGGAGTGGCTTTTTGTACACATTGTGATGGTCCATTTTACAAGGGCAAAACCGTGGTAGTTGTAGGGGGAGGAAATTCGGGATTGGAAGCCGCTATTGACTTATCATCTATTGCCACTAAAGTAACGGTGTTGGAATACATGGATACCGTAAAAGGAGATGAAGTATTACAGAAAAAATTGAGAACATTGGACAATGTTACTGTCATTACCTCGGCAGAAACACTCCAAGTAATTGGGGACGGAAACAAGGTGACTGGAATTCAGTTTAAGCACAGAGAGTCTGGAGAACTTGAAGAACTTATCACTGATGGTATATTTGTTCAAATTGGATTGACAGCAAATAGCCAAGTGTTTAAGGAGACTGTAGAAACCAACAGGATTGGAGAAATAGAAATAGATGTACACTGTAGAACTAAAACCCCTGGTGTTTACGCCGCAGGTGATGTATCGATAGTTCCTTATAAGCAAATTGTTATTGCGATGGGAGAAGGTTCAAAAGCAGCACTTTCTGCCTTTGAAGATAAAATAAAAGAAGCACAATTGTGCTAATCACTAATTGCTGCACTTCGTTTTAAATGAAGTGCAGCTTTTTTTTTAGTCTTATTTTAGTAGCGCTTTTTATCTTAAAAATTCTTATTTTTGTTTAGTAATTTGTGAATTATTAGTTTCTAAAGTGGTTTTGAACAATACACTTTATCTTTGTTCGTTAAAAGCCTCAGGGAGAGAAGTAGTTATATGCCACTAGTTCTAGAAGATCCCCTAAATTCACTAAGAATATCAACTAAATTTTCAAATGACCTCTTAAAAAAGTTATTTGATTTATTAGAGAAAACCATGCGTATGAAAAATATAATTTTAGCTATTTTATTATTTTGTGTAGCTTCTTGTAATACTAAAGAAAATAAAGTTGAACCTAAAGTAACATTTCTAGACAATATTGAACTCATTGAAATTTATGAAAACGACCAGGCTGATAGACAAATAGATGCTATTGATTGGAGTATTGTTTCAAAAAATGATAGCCTAAGAGAAGTTCGTATTTATCAATTATTAGACTCAAATTACGTACGAACATCTAAAGACTACCATAATGCTGCAATGATCTTCCAGCATGGTGGAGACTCAACAGCGTATGGAATGGCTGTTAAATTAATGCGTAAATCTATTGAGTTAGATACTACAGTAAACAAATGGCTTTTAGCTGCTGCAACAGATAGATACTTACTAAGTAAAAACGAATCGCAGATATATGGAACACAATATCAAAGGTTTTCTCCGGATGAACCATGGGTGTTAGGGAAAATGGATACCACTAAAATTTCAGATTCTGAACGAATTGAATATGGTGTTGAAACGTTGGCTCAGCAAAGAGAAAAGGTTAAAAAAATGAACCAAAAGAAACTATCTAACTTAGTTAATAATAGAAAAACAATAGATGAAATAATTGAACTTATAATTTCTAATATAAATTTAGACAGCGAATTCGACCTTTCTGAAAGTGGAATAAACGCTTACGGCTACCACCTAATTAGAAATGGGAAAACAAAGCAAGCATTGAAAATTTTTAAGCTAAATACGGAACTCTTTCCAAACTCATACAATACGCATGATAGTTATGGGGAATGCTTACTTCTGCAAGGAAATATAGAAGAAGGAATAATAGCATATAAAAAATCCTTAGAAATGAATCCGGAAAATAAAATTGCTGAAGCAATAATTGCAGAAAACAAATAACAAAACCTAAATAGAATATAGTCTTGGCGTTTCCTGAAAAGTTCTGTACTTTTAACAAAGGCTGCCAGTTGTTTTGATTTGAGAATAAAAACATAGGGTAGTTACAAGCTTGAAAGTCCTTGTTTTCTAATCAGACTTCGCTTAAATAATCCTTATCACAAGCTAATAACACTAAGAAAAACCACTTAAAAAATAGATGAGTTCAACAAAAAAACAAACCGTATCATTAGTATTAGGAAGTGGAGGCGCCAGGGGAATGGCCCATGTAGGTGTAATCCGATGGTTAGAAACTCATAATTTTGAAATTAAATCCATTTCGGGATGTTCTATTGGCGCGGCTATTGGCGGTGCTTATGCCATGGGTAATTTGGATCAGTTTGTAGATTGGTTGGACAAGTACAAACGGAGTGATATGTATTATATGCTCGATTTTATGTTTGGGAAAACAGGTTTTGTGAAAGGAGATAAAGTGATGGATAGGATCAAAACACAAATAGGGACAGATTTGATAGAAAACCTTCCGATTAAATTTACGGCAGTGGCTGCAGATATTTATAATGAAGAAGAAGTTTGGTTGTCTAAAGGCCCCTTGTGTGAGGCTATTAGAGCCTCCATTTCATTGCCCTTGTTTTTAAGTCCTTACGAGTTGAACGGTGTCAAACTATTGGATGGTGGTATTTTAAATCCCACGCCTATAGAACCCACTTTAAATGATGGGACAGACCTTACAATTGTGGTGAATTTAGGAGGGACTCCTGAAGAAAAATCACCCAAAAAAATCGTTGAAAAAGATCCTTGGCAGCAGAAATTAGATGTTTATCTCAACATGATGAAAAAGTACCGCAACAAAACATCCAACGAATGGAGTATGATGTATATTGCAGATCAGTCTTTTAATGCCATGCAGAATACCATCGCGCAGCAAAAAATGAAAATGTATCCGCCAGATTATGTCATCAATATCCCTCGAAATAAATGCAATACTTTGGAGTTTGAAAAATCTGCTGAAATGATTGCTTATGGTTATGAAATGGCTGAAAAAGTATTAGGAGTAACTCTTTTAAAGTAATAAACGACAAGTAGCGATGAATACCTGTTTTTAATAAGTTGTTATTCACGGCTACTTGTCGTTTTTAATGTTTTACATACTCAATTTTCGATGGTTGTCTAAACGGAGGTGTACTTGTATAAAATCGCGAATTTCTTTCGCGGTTAAATCATTTAAAATAGCGTCGTAATTGGCAAGATCTGCTAAAGTTTCCTGATCGTATAGAAGTTGGAATATTTTCTTTTCCCAACCCGTTCTATTTTTAGAGGATAAGCCTACTGTTTTTCTGTTGATATAACTTTTTTTAAGCGATGCAAGCAATGTTTCTGAAACAGGGTTTACTTTCATGTCTCTTAAGGTTGCTACCACAATTTCTGATACTTTAGAAGCGTTTTCTGGGGTGCAAGTATAGTTTACGTTGATAGCGAAAAAGGGCGCTGGAATAGCATGGTATTCATAACTTACATAAGGCGAATAAACCAAACCCTGTTCTTCTCTCAATTTTTTTAAGAGTAATTCACGAATTAAAGATACCGTGATTTTCAACTTAAAAGAAGGTTTAAATCCTAGGTCATACTTTCCGTAAAAATACAGGGATTCCATCACTTGCTTTTGCTCTTTATTTACAATGTGAGTTATAGGTTGTTGCTTTTCTACCGAAAATAAAGACTTGTTTTTATGAAAGCCATCTCCTTTAGGAATTCCTCCAATATAGGCGTCTACCAATGGCATTAGCTTTTCCATATTAAGATCGCCTGAAATTATAAAAGTCCAACCGTCAGCTCCCGAAAACAATTTGCTGTAATAGTGATGCATTTTATCAATGCTCAATAATTTTAATTCTTTAGTCGTTTCTGGTCCTTTTCTGTTTTCAAAATAAGTCCCATTTAAGACCGCTTCTTTTATAGAAAATTGACGTGTAGGTGTTGCGTTTCTGCGAAGGTAATCATGACTTGCACCGTATTGACTGCGAATGGATTTACGGAACTCCTTTTTATTGATGGATACCGCGGTCATTTTTAAAAAAAAATACTTGAAAAAATCTTCCAGGTGTTTGTTCTCTGTAAAGCCGTAAGTTCTTCTGTCAAACTCGGTAAGATTAAGGCTTACAGCCATTGTTTTATCTTCTAAGAACTTTTCTAATTCGCTGTCTTTTAACTGTCCTACGCCACCTAAATCCATATAGGCAGTGGTAGATTCATAGCACATATAATCCTGGTCAGACAAGGAAGAGGTTCCTCCAAGGGCAAAAGATTTTAAATAGGTTTCGCCACTCCCATCTCTAATTGGTTTTATAATTACAGTGGCACCATTTTTATACTGCAACTTCGTAATATCCAATGTTGGGAAGTATTTCTTTTCAAGAAGGATTCCCTTTGGAGCAGGAGCTATATTTAAGGCGATAGAAGTCGTTTTTTTTGCTGCCTTTTTCTTTTGTTTAAAACGGTACTTTTTTGTGCGCTTATTTTTAAGAGATAGAAGTACTGATTGTACGTCTTTAGCACTAAGAGTATCCTTACTTTTTTCCGGTATTTTACAATAAATAAGCATGGATTTAGCCGCTAAAAGTTCCGCTGTATAGCGTATAATAGCATCGGCATCAATGGAAGTAATCATTTTTTTTGCCAGCGCATTTTCTTGAACTACATCGGTAGGAACATGTATTCCTAAAAATAAATCGATGTACTCTTGTACAAGTGTGATGGACATTTTTTCGGGCATGGAATCATCCGCATATTGCTCTAAAAGTTCTTCTTTATAAAAAGTTAATTCTTGGGGGCTAATCCCTTTGTTAATTAAGCGTCTAAATTCATAAAACCCCTTTTCTAGTCCCTTGCTAAGTGTTTCGTAGCTCGTAAATTCAATAGTTTCGTATGCAGCATCTGCTAAAAAATAAGATTTAGAAGAACTTAAATTTCTAATCTTACGAGGGTTTTTACTACGGATTCTATGTGTTAAAATTTTTCGTGTTAAACGGCCAACCAACCCATCTTTAGTGATAGATGTCTCGTTTTTCTTAGGCCACATGATGGTTAATTTCGAGTGCTTTACAAGACTGTCTTTCTCTATTTTTACTTTGATACTACTGTCTGTAAGTAACGATTCGCTATGGGACAGTCCTTGGGTTTTTTTAGAAATCCCCTCAAATATATGTTGTATGTTTTTTTCCATAGCCGCGGTGTCTATGGCACCTACAGCAATAATAGCAGCATTGTCAGTTCCGTAATATCGGCTGTAATACTCTTTTAATCCTGCTTGATCTATGGCGGTTACGCTTTGGGCATTTCCCAAGGGGTGTCTTGCTTGATAATGTGAGTTATTGACCTTAAAAAAATAGATAGGTTCCGCTTTTACGGCAGCCTTTTGCTCTTCTAATACTATTTTACGTTCCGTGTTTATATGGGTTTGTTCCAATGTAAGTTCGGAAATTACTTCAGAAAAATACTGGAGTACTAAGGCAATTGTTTCCGTACTTGTACTTGGGACATGTACACTATACACCGTGTAATCATAGCCTGTATAGGCATTATAATCAATCCCTAATTGCAATCCTTTTGCATGTAAGGCATCCACGAAATCGGTATTGGGCATGTGTGTACTTCCTTTAAAAGCCATATGCTCAATAAAATGAGCGTATCCTAGCTGCTCGTCTGTTTCGTTTAAAGAACCAGTTTTAACAACTAAAAATAATTGCACCCTGTTTTCTGGTGTATCGTTTTTTTGTAGGAAATAGGAGAATCCATTGGCCAAAGTTTTTTGAACAACGGGATGCTTTATAGCGGTGTTTTCTTGTTGTGCCGATAGTGACATTGCATGAAAAAGTAGGGCGATAAAGAGACTTGTTTTTGTTATAAAGTTCATAAAAAATATTTAGAGCAAGGAAACTACAATAGGTAAGTGGCCTTGTATTGAAACAAGTATCAACAAAGGCTCAGCAACCTTAAAAGTTTACTGAGCCTATATTGATACAAAAGAAGGGTAACTAGCAGCTACATCGCTTTAATTAAAGCCTAGGAGCTAGCTAACCGTATTTTATTTAGTGTACAAAAGGAGATTGATAGCTTACTGTAACGGTAGAATATCCACCGGCATTCTCATGATCAATATTAAATGTATAGGTCATTTTTCCTGTTACTTGGTCGTAGTTACTTGTAGGAGTAATCCAGTTTCCGTCAGACCAATCATCTTCTAAAATAGTAGAATAGATAATATAATTATCAGGGTTTAGAGAGCCTCCTTGTATGATATGCTCACGCAATCCTTCATCGGTTTTAGCTTTTTCAAATAAATCGTTCCAAAGAGGAAAATCATACGTTAAGTTTAAAGCCGATAAATCTTGGTCTGGATTTTCAAAAGTTTCCGCATTCCAAGGGGCAGAAAATGCACCATTTTCATATACATAAGAAATGCTGTTATCAGCCTTAAAAATTAGCTTGTCCATGAGTACATTAAAGCTGTATTCGTTTGCAATCCATTTGGCAACTTTTTCTTCTCCTAATTCCTGTAATACAGCTTTCGAAGAAGGAACGTCATTATTATACCAAAATTCTTTGTTTTCAATGGTTTCTGCTCTAAACACAAGGTTTAAATAATCATTCAGACCAAAAGAGTTGTTGGTCATTTTAAGCATAGGCTCTTCTAGAGTAGCGTCATCACTTAAGGTAATAATAGTAGTTCCTGAATACGACTTTGTGAATTCACTGTCAAAAGGAGTTATATATCCATCAGCAGGGCTGTGCACTGTTACTTCTACTGGGATTTTTCCAATCCAAAGAGAAAGGTCTATTCCTTTTTCTTTAATTTCTTGGATCAATGCTCTTTGACCGATGGTAAGTGGTGAGATTTCTTCTTCAGCAATCATTTTAACAACTGTTTCAGATTCCAAGGTAACCGTATTGTCTATTCCAGAAACACTCGTTAAATGTAGGGTGAAATTCTGATTGTCTGTCAATATGTTTTCACTGTCATTTTTAGCATCTGCATGTATTGTTAATAAGCCTAAAGTGGTATTTTTTGCAATCACAACTTCTTTTGCTAAGGTAAATACACCGGTAATTTCATCTTCGTTTTTTAAGTCAAAAACCAATTTGATTTCGCTGTCAAAAGAACGACTCAATACAACATCGTACAGTATGTCAGCTTCTTCTCCTTCTACGACTTCCGTAGCACCTTTACTTACTAAGTTTACGGTAATATCTCCCGTAAAAATGGGATCTGTATCTTTTTTACAAGAGAATAGTACTAAAGCACTTGCAAAAATTAATGTAATTGTTTTAAACGTTTTCATTGTTATGTATTAAATTAAAGGTAATTATATATAGGGAATCCACCCTGGGTTTTGTTGTATTTGATGGTTGTTTCTCATTTCGCTTTTTGGAATAGGGAAGCACCATCTAAAATCAGTTCCTTCTATGGTGTTTTCCTTTTTATGGTCTCTGTAATGTACTTTTATAAGGTTTTTTTGATAGCGTTTTAAATCAAAATATCGAAGGCCTTCTCCAAAGAATTCTCGTTGCTTTTCCTGTAATACTTCTCCGAGTAAAAGAGCATCATCTATAGTAATTACGCGACTGCTATTTCGTAGTTTTAAAAAATATTGAAGGGTAGTTCTCGCTGCAGAATATTGTCCTAATGCTATTTGGGATTCGGCCTGTATAAAATACATTTCGGCTGTTCTAAGTGCTAGAATATTTGCATCGCTAGACAAGGTGTAGTCTTTTCTGTATTTCCCTAAAAAGGAGACGTTTATAATGTTTCCGTCAAYYTCTCTRAAATYACTTTTTAATAAACATACATCCTTTCTGTAATCCGTAGCGTCAAATGYAATATGMGGGTTTACGATATAGTAATCACCCAATTCRCTRCTRTTAAAAATTCGGGTATAATAACTGGAAAATTGCTCGTAAGAAAATARTATTTCYGGGTTRCTACTAAGTGYCTGTTCCCAAGCAGCRCTGTAYACRCYTCCGGAYTTGTCYGAGAGYGATAAGGRYACTTGTTGTAACACYTCGCTAGCATAGTCCAAAGCKKCGGTGTATTTTTTACAGTCTAGATTTACTTTAGAYARYAARGCATAGGCTGCGCGTTGAGAAAGGTGAAATTTAGTATTGTAATTTTCCGGAAACAATGCTGCCGCGTCTAACAACAACCTATTTACTTCCTTGTAACACAGGTCCAGACTACTCCTTTTTAGTTCCTGAGATTTGAGTTCGTTTTTTAAGATAATACCGTCTAAAGAGGCGTTATCAGCCGTGTAAGTAGGGGCGTATATTTGAAGTAGCTCATAATAAGAAATTGCTTTTAAAGTAATTGTTTCGGCTTTTATAATACGGTATTCCCTTTGTTCTTTTTCGGAAGATACCCTTATGTTTTCCAATCCTTGTAGCAATACATTTGCTTTCATTATCGTGCTGTAATATTCCGTCCATAACACATTCGATTCTAATGCAATATTAGAAATGCTCCATTGGTAAAGTCTATAATCATCCATGTAATCTCTCAAGTGATAACTGGGGTAGAAATCATCGGCAAGTTTTGAAAACATCAATTTATTTTTAGGGATACTCAGGTAAACAGCAGCCAATGCTTCTTTTGCGATAGGCAGGTTGTCAATGGCATCTATTCCTGTAATTTGATCTTCGATAGGAATCTCTAATGAACACGCATTTACGAGT
>NVRM01000023.1 GCA_002400885.1 Flavobacteriaceae bacterium | reverse complement strand
AATGTTGTATCTAGAATATTGAATAAAACTACGTCAATGGTAGATAGTAGTTTTTCAAGAAAAAACAAATGGCGGTGATGACGTTCCTAGCGTCAGTTCGAGTGGTTTTCTTATGAATTCTGTTTAGAATTTAGGAGAAAATTGTATCGAGAACTCCTACTAAATATAAACTTCTCGATAAAATTACTCCTATCGTCGTAATCACTCGAAGTGACGACGATGTGTAATAAAATTACGCCTATGGAAGCGATACTTGCCCTAAAAGCAGGAAGCTAATACACTGGGTCATTACTTAGTGCTGTTTTTATATTTCTTGTTTTGTAAATTCAACCTGTAACGAAGGGCTTTTCTACATAATTATAATCTTGAGAGTTGCCTATATGCATTACGAAACCGTATGCGTGAATACTTACTTAATTTTTGAAGGAGAGTTGGCTAGAGTGCTATGGAAACTCCTATCTTTGGGACTCACTTAGAGCTAGGGATGTTTTCAAAAAAACACGCTAGTTCTTATTCTTTTACTCAATAGTAAGTAGGTATGAAAAAAACGAGCCCTAGTACATTTATAAGTGACTTTTTTAACGAATCTTTACGCCGTAATTTTTGGAGATATCCAGTACGTATGCGTGCATTTAAGGCGTCGGCTAGTATGGCCTTGCTATGTGTTCCATTTGTATTATTAGGATATTCAAATATTGGAATCACGTTGGCTTTAGGAGCATTGGCAGGCGCTTTGTCGGAGACCAATGACCATCCAAAAGGACGGTTAAAAGCCTTAATGCTTACGGTAGCTAGTTTTATTGTAGCTAGTTTGTCTGTGGTGTTATTAGGTCCGTATCCTGTGTTATTTGCAATTGGTTTGGTTGGGTCTACCATTACTTTTATTGTGATTGGAGGATTGAGTGATCGCTATAGAGGAATTAGTTTTGGTGCAGTTTTGATTATTATTTATACCATGTTAGGGGTGGAGTTGAGTCCTGTTTGGTACCATCAACCCTTATTTTTACCTTTAGGAGCCTTGTTTTATGGGGTTATTTCTTTGGGTTTATTGTATTTGCATCCGTTTCGTTTATTGGAGGAGGAGTTGGCAAATGCCTATCAGGCATTAGCGGTATACATGCGAGAAAAGGCCAAGCTTTTTCCAAGTGATGCGCGTGTTCAGACCAAAATAAGAAATAGATTAGCTGTGTTAAATATCCAAGTGGTTAATTCTTTAGAAGAAAGCCGAAAGGTGATGAATAGTTATGAAAATGCAGTACAAGATTTGGCCGTGTTACGACCTTATCTACAGAAGTTTATTTTGGTACAGAGTTTACATGAACGGGCGGCCTCTAGTCATGAAAAATACGATGTATTGAGTCAAGAATCTCACAATACAGAATTGATGGAAGGATTGGGACAGCTGTTGATTCAATTATCCTTTGCCTGTACGCAGTTTGCAGATAATTTATTGACTAGAAACACCTACAAACACCCTGTTGCGCTAACCTGGACAGTCAAAGCATTAGAAGATCAAATCGCGTCGAGAAAAGATGATTTAAATGAAAGTCTTATCTTATTATATCGCAATCTAAAACAATCACATAAATCCTTAAAAAACTTAAATTATAACATGACTTTGGACGCTGTTCCGCGTATCAAACGTGAAGAACGCAGTGTTTGGGTACGCTTAAAAGAAATTTTAAGTTGGAACCATCCGAGGTTGCGCTATGCCATTCGATTGAGTGTTTGTTTTTTACTGGGCTATATTTTAATTCAGTTTGCCGATTTGGCGAAAGGAGAATGGGTGATTTTGACAAGTTTATTTGTGTGTCAACCGAGTTATAGTGAAACAAGAAAACGATTGTTTCAACGGATTATAGGGACAATAATAGGAGTTGTAGGTGGGATTTTGGTGGTTCAATTGGTGCCAACAGTCATGGGGCAATTGTGCTTTTTAAGTCTCGCATCTTATTTGTTCTTTATTTATTTGAGAAAAAACTATGCGATTGCCGTAATTTTTATCACTTGTTTTGTGATTGCAGCATTCAATTTGATTTCCAATGAAGGGGTTGCGATGATGGGACCTAGACTTATAGATACTATCATAGGAGCGACTTTGGCGATTCTAGTAGTGCGCTTGTTATGGCCAGATTGGCAACATAAAAAATTACCTGGTTTATTGGCGAAGGCCTTAGAAAAAAACACCCTGTATTTTAGGGCTATCGTTCAGGAGTATCACAAGGCGAGTACGGATGATTTAAGTTATAGAGAAGCACGTTTTAATGCGCATCAGGCAGATAACGCTTTGACATTGGCTTGGCAAGGGATGAAAATGGAGCCTAAAAGACATCAACAGTCACAGGAATTGGCTTTTAAATTAACGTATTTAAATCATGCCTTGGTCTCTTATTTGTCCGCTTTTGGAGCGCACAGGACCAGTTCTTTTGAATTGACAGAGGATGTGGAACGTATTTTATATCAGGTAGACAAAGCCTTGGACAAAACTACCCATTATTTAAAAGGAGAAAGTAGTGATGAAACGGCTTCTAATCTGCCGTATTTATTAAATAAATTGTCCAACCGTTTGGATGAAATGGAGCGAGGGTCTCAGCGTCAAAAAATGGTGCTTTTATATAATATTGCAGAGGTGACCAAGCAATTGAGTGATGATGCAAATAAGGACTAGAAGTATTATTTTGGATACTTCTATAGGTTACTTGTGTTAAGCGAGTACGAAAATCACAAAAATTTGTGTGTTTTTCTAGTGCTATGCACGCTATCAATGGTGCTTTAAAGCGCGGTAGTAAATAAAAAAAGCGAACTGCTAAAGCGCGTTAATATTTGAATGAAAACAGTCGTAGGTTTCTCCTTTTATTTTTAGTAATAAAATAAAATGACTAGCTTGCTGTACAATTCAGATATGTAGTCATTGAAATGGCTGCCGTTCCGCCTATGAGAAAAAAAATGAGTATTGTTTTTTTGTTGTTTTGTGCCATTTCTATGGCGCAAAGTGATGCCATAGAAATTTTAAAAAACAAAATTAAAATAGCTCCTGTCACAGCAATTATATATGCGGATAGTTTATTGTTATTACCGAAAAGCACTATAACTAAAAAGGAAAGAAATAGTATCTACTATTATAGAGCAGTTGCTTATCAAGATAATAAAAACCACTTAAAAGCGCTTGAGTTATTGAAGGATATGGAACATCGTTTCGATCCTTCGGATAAATTTTACACAAAGGTTTTTATAGTACAATCACATTCTAATGTAGCACTTAAAAATTATTCAATAGCCACTGATCAAGCGTTAAAAGGATTGGATGCGGCTAAAAACAACAATTTCTTTAGTCTTGTCGCGTCAGCCTATTCTTCCTTATCATATATTGAGTATTCTAATAGGAATTATGTGAATTCCTACGAGTATTTATTGACCTCTATAGCTTCACAAAAAAAAGAAAAGGATAGCTTTCTTTTGTCTGCAACGTATAATAATTTGGCCATTATATACAGGAAATCAGGGATGTTTGAAAAAGCGTTGAATGCAAGTGTAAAATCCTTAGAAATTGATATTAAGCAAAAAAACAATGTAAATATTGGGAGTTCTTATTGTAATATAGGAGACTCTTACTTACTGTTAAATGATAAAAAGAAAGCAAAGGAGTATTTTTTAAAAGCGATTTCTCATAATAAAAAGGAAAATATAAGCAATAGTATTCCGTATCAGAACATTGGTGATTTCTATTATAAAAACTCCGATTATATTGCGTCCAGTACGAGCTATTCAAAGGCCTTGGGTATAGAACTTAAAAAGGGAAACCAGTATAGAATTACTGATTTATACGACCAATTACTAACCGTTTCCATTAAGTTGAAAGACGTTGAAAAGATTTTCTTATACAAGACCAAGTTTGATTCTATCCAATATCTGAATTCAATACAGCAAGGGAATGAAAAAGTAAAAATGTTGGAAAATCAACATAAGTTATTTTGGAATGAAAAGGAGTTGGAGCAAATAAAAACGATTAATACCAAGAATAAAATCATTTTTATTGTGGTCTTGTTAATGGTTTTATTAGTGGCAATTGTGTTGTTTTTCAAAATTAAAAATAACAGCTTGTATTTGGCAAAAGAGAAATTAATATTGGAACAAACCGTGTTAAGGTCACAGATGAACCCACATTTTATTTTTAATGCATTAACGGCTATACAAAACAGTTTATTGGATAATGATCCTTTAAAATCGGCTTCTTATATTTCTAGGTTTTCTAAATTAATTCGTCAAAACTTCGATTTTATAGATAAAAATGTCATTCCGTTGGCCGATGAAATAGATGCTTTGAGAAATTATATGGACACGCAGCAATTGCGTTTTGAAAGTCGTTTTACCTATGAAATTAATGTGTCCGAAACGATAGATACGGCTATTGTTACAATTCCTCCATTGTTAATACAGCCATTTATTGAAAATGCAATTGAGCATGGCTTTAAAAACAAAAAAGAAAAAGGAAAGATTCAATTGCGTATTTTTACTGAGGATGATCTTATTCTTTACGAAGTGAAAGACAATGGGTCTTACCAAGCATCGTTTGATACAGATGGTAAAGTACATGCGATCGATATTTTTAAAAAACGCTTAAAACTTAGAGGTTTCAAAGAAGAGGAATCTTTTTCAATTATTGCGACCGCAACCGGTACGCTCGTTAAATTCGCATTAAAAACATGATTACAGCACTCATAATAGAAGACGAAATAAATGCAAGAGAGGCCTTAAAAAAAATGATTCATCTGATTGCTCCTGAAATAGTGATTCTTGGAGAAACGGGTTTTGTTAAAGAGGCTGTTCAGTTAATTAGACTGCACAAACCGTCCATTGTATTTATGGACATAGCACTTGAGGACGGAGAAAGTTTTGAGATTTTGGAGCAACTAGGCCAAGTTAGTTTTAAAATTATTTTCACAACCGCTTATAATCAATTTGCGGTCAAGGCTTTTAAGTATAGTACCATAGATTATTTATTAAAACCCATAGATCCCTTAGACTTAAAAGTGGCTTTAACCAAAGCTATTGAAGCCTTGAGCTTTGAAATAAAACATGCAGAATTACTAGAGGTACTTCATCAGAATTTACATAAAAGTGCCCCTACGATTGTTTTGAAAACGGCAGATTATCAGTATGTAATTCCGCTAAAGAATATCATTCGTTTGCTGGCAGATGGTGCTTATACTACATTTATTACGGTAGATAAGCAGATTGTAATGTCTAAGAATATCAAGTATTACCAGGAATTACTGGCAGATGGGTTTTTACGTTGTCATCAATCTCATTTAGTTAATTTATCCCATGTTCTCGGGATGCAAAAGAAAGCTATCTTAGAAATGTCTAATGGTGATTTAGTTCCTGTATCTACGAGGAAAAAATCAGAGATTCAGTCCTTTCTCAATAACAAATAATCGAAGATTTCCCCAACAAGCCCTCCAGTAATTGCGCTTATTAATTCCTCGTCTACACTTATCAATTCTATTTTTCAGGCTTACTTTATTCGGTTAGTTTTGAACTATAAATGTGAATAAATGAGATGATGTTATCTGTTATTATAGCCGTTATTGGAGGAATGATCGCTTGTATCTCTTTTCTTTATAGAAAAAATGAATACATAAAAAAGCGCTTCATGGAGTCCGTGATTTTTCAAGGTATCGTTGGCCTATTACTAATTATTGTGGGGCTTAATGGATTGATTACGTCATTTATAACGATTCAAGATGTAGCCTTTTATTGGGTTTTATACCTTGTATTAAGTGTGGTTCAGATCATGGTTTCATTTTTATTGATGTATGGATTGTTTTCTATTTGTTTTTTAGAAAAGAATAAGAATGATAAAGAAATAGGGCAACAAATAAGAAATGTTTTAGGGAAATATCAGTGTTTTTTTGGACTTGTTTTGTGTGTCGTAGGATTGTTAATTGTGTGCTGTAAGGGGAATTAAAAAATATTGAAAAATACTAATTAGGGAACTAGTGTTAAAAAAAGCTATGAAAAAGAATTTTTAATAATAGGGAAATTGTAAGAGGGGGAATCATTTCTATGAAAAAGAATGATTTCTCTCTTATAAATTAGTCAATGTGCTTACGAGTAGTTTTAAAGAGTATTTGAAATGAGGACTTATGTAATTTTTGTAAATAAAAAAACAGAAGAATCTTGGGAGTTATCAGTTATAAATAATTTTTGTAGGGAAACTATTGGGCCTGTAGGGAAGCTTGGAGGTGCTACAATACGGACGTTTAAAACTGCAGAAGTTGCTTTAGAGGAAGGGAAAAAACGTATTCGTATAAAGGTAACTGAGGGTTTTGTTCAACAAGTGATGGATCCTATGGATTTTAAAGGTTTTAAGGACTTAATTTGAAAGGTAAATATCTTTAATACAGAATGTTAGTTTAGATGGGCGAGTTTAGAAATAAAAAAAATAAACCAAAACAGATGAATAAGAAAAGCTTTGTACTATTAATTACTCTCATATGCTTACTAGTGTCATGCGGGTATGAACCTGTTAAAAGGGATACACATACCGCTCTTCAAGAATTTCCACGACACGATAATAATAGATTTCGTATTCGTAAAATTGCCTATAGAAGCCATGAAGAGTTGCGAGTGGATGATCGGTATATTTATTCCAAATGTAATGTCAGTACACAGCCTAGAGTTTCTTACATGGCACTCGTAGTTTTTGATAAGGAATTCAATCAAAAAAGAATCTTTGAAGGAGAATATTTTAATGTTTCAAGAGAAGGTAATTATGTGATGCCGTATCAAAAAACAGGAACTGAGGATGCTATTTTTAAAGTTGCTCTTTCAGAAAAGAAGGGCCGTTTGATTGAAATGTTAAGTACACAGGGTTTTTATGAAAAAATTCGAAAGGAGTATCAAGAGGAGTTGATTCAGTTGAAGTTGAATGATTCCACGGGAAGAATGGGGAATGCTTTTTTAAAGCGGATGTTTAGATCAAAAGTGAAGGAGCTCGTCTCACCAGAAAAGGTAAGGAATTATTCAAGAATTAAGGACTACTATGTTTTCAGATATGTAGGAGGGGAGGAAAAGGCCTTGTTTGATTTCTATTTTAATCCGGAAGAATACGGCTTAAAAGAAGTCGAAGAATTGGAGGAGTTAAAACCCGTAATTACCAATAATTTTCAGCGATTTGATACGGCTGTTTTAGGGACTGTTAGTTCAGGGAATCATTTTGTTTTTGGATTTCATTCCACAGGGTTGGATTATTATTCTTTACAGTTTAAAAACGATACGATGCGTTTTAAAATTAAAAACAATGCCTTGTCTCGACCTCTTTTAGAACAATTTAACTCTCCAATTAAAAATAGTATTTTACTCAAAAACACGTATATGCTAACCTTGTATTTGGTGGATTTAGCACCTCAAAAGACCATAAAAAAGGGATAGTTTATGTCAATTAATTTTCAAAGGAAGCTGCTTCCATTACTCTTGTTAATTTTGTCTTTGCATTGCCACAAGACTACTGGACAAGACCTAGAAATATCAAAAAAAACTACTATTTTTTTGCAATTAGCGAACTTCATAGATACAGATGCCTATGGTGAATTTCGTGCCTTGTTTAAAAAACACGACTTTGATCCTAATTATATTTGCACAGCGTCGTATCATACGTCCCTGTTTTCTATTGCCGCTATGAATGGAAATATAAAAATTGCGCGGTATTTACTAAAAAAAGGTGCTGATATTAATAAGATTGATCATTTTGCCACGGCGATGCATAAAGCTTTGAGTGATGCTCATTTTGAATTTGGCCTTTTTCTATTAAAAAAGGGCTATGATCCACGTATAGAAAAAAACATAAAATTAAATAAACTTCCATTAAATGTAATCGCAGCTTTCCCTTGGTGCAAGGATAATAAAGGAAAGGAGCTTTTTAAAAAATTGGCAGAAAACGGAATGGATCTGAATAGTTCAGATAGGGATGGTGCTAGAGCGCTTGTATTGGCGGTGTATTTTGGAAACACAGAATTAATTGATTTTCTATATGGGAATGGTGCCGATATGAATAAAGGGGTATCTCCTTTTAAAGGGAATCTAAGTCAGAGAAAAGATGTGGTTGTACTTAATAATTATAGTCCCTTAATGATGGCGGTACATTATGATAAACATAGCGTTGTAAAACAATTATTAAGTTTTGAAAATGTGGATAGGAAAGTCAAAGGAACAAAAAACAAGAAAACAGCCCTAGATATAGCCATTGAAAAAGGCGATGAACTAATGATTGGTTTGTTAAAATAATGAGCTTGTTTTTGGGGTGAATACTTGAGTTATTCGCTGTTTTTTTTATTTGAAAAGTCTTGAGGGTGAGCAACATGTATATTTTTTATATATTTATAAAAAAAAGCATGGACTTTACACCCGAAACAATTTTTAGCATCCTTTTAGGAATAGGACTGGCTGCAGCCGTTGGTTTTAGAATTTTTGTACCCTTATTCTCTTTGAGTTTGGCGGCTTATTTTAATATCATTCCGTTGAATGAGTCTTGGCAATGGGCAGGTAGTTCTGTGGCCATTATGATTTTAGGAGTGGCAACTGTGGTAGAAATTATGGCGTATTTTATTCCATTTGTAGATAATTTATTGGATGCTATTGCCCTTCCTTTGGCAGCTGTAGCTGGAACTGCGGTCATGGTAGCCACCATGGCAGATCTAGATCCGACCATAACTTGGGCTTTGGCTATTATTGCGGGTGGAGGGACTGCTGCGGCCATAAAAGGAAGTACGACGACTACACGACTGGCTTCTTCGGCAACTACTGCAGGAATTGGAAATCCATTGATAGCGACGCTAGAAACAGGCTCAGCAGTTGCTATGTCTGTTGCTGCTTTATTTTTTCCAATTCTTGGAATTATTTTTGTGGTGTTTGTTTTTTGGCTTATTTTTAGGGTTTTTAAACTATTTCAATCTAAATCTAATTAAATGAATACCGTTAACCTTTCTAAATTTTTCAAGTCCATACAGGCCATACATTTCGGTGTTATGATAAGTGTAATTTTCATTAGTTTGTTGCTTTTTATCAATATAAAAGAACAAGTATCCTTAAATTTTCAAGGGGATAGGCTCTTTATGTTTATGGCGATTATCATTGGGTACGGTGGGAAATTCGTAGGAAAAATGATGTTTAACAGATTGATGGAGCAGCTGCCTTTTAAAGCGGGCTTGTTTTTGAAAACAGAAAAGTATAAAGTGGCGCATATCGTTCGGTTATTATTGCTAAATTTTCCTATGTTCATGTGTTTGTATTTTGCTTTTGTAACGAATAATAGTTTTTATTTCATTGTGATAGGGCTCTTGTTTTTTATGATGTTAACTGTTTTTCCTTCTCGGAATCGTTTTAGCGAGGAAGTTGCATTGAATAATGATGAAAAAAGACAACTTTTTCGCTAGAAGTCCTGTAGTTTTTTAATATTTTTGTAGCTTCATAAAGAATACTTATTTACAATGGCACAAAAACCAGGCATCCCTAAAGGGACGAGAGATTTTTCTCCTGCAGAAATCGCAAAGCGTAATTATATTTTTTCAATCATTCGGACTACTTTTGAAACTTTTGGGTTTCAGCCGATAGAGACGCCATCATTTGAAAATTCGTCTACCTTAATGGGTAAGTACGGGGAAGAAGGAGATCGGTTGATCTTTAAGATTTTAAATTCGGGTGATTATCTTAAAAAAGTAGACGCTGGACTATTAGCTGCAAAAGAGAGCACAAAATTGATTTCTAAAATTTCTGAAAAAGCGTTGCGTTACGATTTAACCGTACCTTTTGCAAGGTATGTGGTACAACATCAGAACGATATCGTATTTCCTTTTAAAAGATATCAAATTCAACCAGTATGGCGAGCGGATAGACCCCAGAAAGGGCGTTTTCGTGAGTTTTTTCAGTGTGATGCTGATGTGGTAGGGAGTAAAGGATTGTGGCAAGAAGTAGAATTTGTACAATTATATGATGCTGTATTTACAGCCTTAAAGTTAGTAGGGACTACGATTAAGTTAAACAACAGGAAAATTTTATCTGGAATTGCTGAAATCATTGGTGCCAAAGATAAATTGATTGACTTTACGGTAGCCTTAGATAAATTAGATAAAATTGGAGAAGAAGGAGTGACTAAAGAAATGCTTTCGAAAGGCATTTCGGAGGAAGCCATTGAAAAAATCCAACCTTTATTTAGCTTTACAGGAACGAATACGGAGAAGTTATCTCAATTGGAACATATGTTGGCAAGCTCAGAAGAGGGTTTGAAAGGGGTGCAAGAATTGCGTTTCATCATTAAATCGGTGGAAGAATTAGGCTTGCAAACGACACATTTGACCATTGATGTGACCTTGGCAAGAGGACTTAATTATTATACCGGTGCTATTTATGAAGTTTCCGCACCAGAAGGTGTACATATGGGATCTATAGGAGGAGGAGGTCGTTATGACGATTTAACCGGAATTTTTGGATTAAAGGATATGAGCGGTGTCGGAATTTCTTTTGGATTGGATAGAATCTATTTAGTCTTAGAAGAATTAGGACTGTTGTCGGAAGTAGTATTAGCAAAACCAACGGTGTTGTTTGTTAATTTTGGAGAAGAGGAAGCCTTGTATTGTATGAAGGCAATCAGTACGTTACGAAGTAAAGGAATTAAGTCAGAATTATTTCCAGAGGCAGCAAAGCAGAAAAAACAATTAAATTATGCAAATAAACGCATGATTCCTTTTGTTGTATTTGCTGGTGCATCAGAAATAGAGGAAGGACAATATAAATTGAAAAATATGGAAACAGGTGCGCAAGAGACGTGTGATTTGGATGCATTGATTTCAATTATCAATCAATAAATAAAGCTTATACATGCCTATAAATTGTACTGCATTTTATTGTATATTTGTGGGCTAATTATTAGAACATGTTTGAAGGTAAAAACGGAATGAAAAACGATCAAATAGAAGAAATGGGCGAGGACCATATCGGAACATCGGCTAAAACACCGTTAAGAGCGGATGCTTTTGACTTAACAGATGCTCAGAAAATTGAAAAAATTGAGGCGAGTGTACATGATATTTTGACAACTTTAGGAATGGACTTGACAGACGATAGTTTGCAAGGAACTCCAAGAAGAGTGGCGAAATCATATGTAAACGAACTTTTTTCTGGATTAAATCCGGAAAATCTGCCTAAATTATCAACCTTTGATAATAATTATAAATATGGTGAAATGTTGGTGGAAAAAAACATTATTGTGTATTCTACCTGTGAACATCATTTATTACCTATCGTAGGAAGAGCGCATGTAGCGTATATCTCTAAAGGAAGAGTGATAGGTTTATCTAAAATGAACCGTATTGTAGAGTATTATGCAAAACGTCCGCAAGTACAGGAACGTTTGACCATGCAAGTGGTGCAAGCTTTACAAAAGGCATTGGGGACAGAAGATGTTGCCTGTGTTATTGATGCCAAGCATTTATGTGTTAATTCACGTGGTGTAAAAGATATCGAAAGTAGTACGGTAACTTCTGAATTCGGAGGGAAGTTTAAAGATAAAGATGTACGTCGCGAATTTATAGACTATATTAATTTAGATACGACTTTTGAATAAATCGTGTTTAAGACATAAAAAAAGCTCCATTTTGGAGCTTTTTTTATGTCTGCTATTTAAAAATGAATTATTTTTGCCCATTAAAGGTTTTTGATTATGAAATATACAGTGCTCTTTTTTTTGTTAATGTTTAGTTTTACCGAGTCAAAGGCTCAGAAAATTAAAAATAAAAAGCCATCCATTTGGCAAGATGTAATTCAAGATGGAGGGGATTTGTTAGGTGGTGTTAAATATGCCTTTACAAGACCTTTGTATTGGGAAAAAGACGATTGGTTAAAAGCAGGAGCCTTTGTTGGAGGTACTGCCTTATTGTATTTAGTAGATGAAGATACGACACGTTTTTTTAGAGACCAGAAAGAAAATGCACCAGGAGTAATAAAAGAAATTGGTTGGTATTATGGGAGTCCACAAAACTTTTTCATGATCTCTGGTGGTATTTATGGCTATGGTTTATTGGCTAAAAATGAAAAATTCAGAGAAACGGGTGTGTTAATTATAACCTCGGCAGTAGCCACGGGCTTAATTCAATCCATTACGAAAAATGCTTTTGGTCGTGCAAGACCTACAGAAAATGTAGGAAGTGATAAATTCAAGCCGTTTAGTAAGCTTGGGGCTTATCATTCTTTTCCTTCGGGACATACGATTCTGTCCATGACAGCTTCTCATGCGATTGCAAAACAATTTTCGAACCCTTGGCTTAAGGGGGGGATTTATGCAGTAGGACTTATTTCTCCTGTCTCTAGACTTTGGGAAGGGGCGCACTGGCTAACGGATGTCACCTTTGGGATTGTCATAAGTATTTTGGTGGTAGATAGTGTCGATAACTTTTTACAGCAGAAACGCAAGAGTAGAAAAGAAAAAGTGATTACCTGGAATGTAAGAGCAGGAATCAATACAATCGGCTTGATAGGAACTTTTTAGTTCGTAGTTAGAAAGGCGTAGTGTACGTTTAAAATATAGAAATGAGTCTGGAAAATGGAGAGGAGTAAAATCCGCTAATTTTTCAGACTCATTTTTTTTATTAATAATTTTGCACGCAAGCCTCTTAAGAGATACCCCTCAATTATTTAAATTCAATGCGACAGTTTTCTGCATCAAAAAAATTAATTTTAAGTACTTCTCCGTAATTTAATTTTAAAGTAAATGCCTTTTTTAAAGGGGTTTCTAGTAGCTTTGCTAGGATAACTCTAAGCACACCATCGTGTGCTGTAATGATATAGTTAGTCGTTGTATGGTCTAGTGTTTTCCAAAAATTTAAAACCCTATTCGAAAGTTGTTGTAAGCTTTCTCCGTTTGGAGGGACGTTCACCACAAAATTATCCGACCATTCTTTGAGTGTTTTTTTTGGGATATGATTCCAAGCAATGTTTTCCCAGTCTCCAAAATCTAACTCTTTTAGCGCATTTTCATAGAGGATGGTTTTATTGTAACACAATGCTTCTGCCAATTTTCTACACCGTTTTAAGGGGCTACTGATACAGACGAAGGAATCGTCAATGGATATTTTTGATTGAATTACAGCGACTTCATCCATAAAACTATCGGAGACCTCCAAATCGCTTTGTCCATAGCAAATGCCAGGGGCTATAAGTGGTTTTGTATGTCTAATAAGGTATATCATTTACGAATGGTTTTGGATTTAAAGTACTGTGATACCTTTTTTTGTAGTATCTGTAACCTTGGCTTGTGTAAAAGTAGTCATTTTATTCATCATTTCTACGGCACCTTGAATAATGGGGTAGGCCATGGCAGCTCCGGTTCCTTCTCCGAGTCTTAGGTCTAAATTTAGAATGGGTTCTCCATTCATATGTTCGATCATTTGTTTATGACCTCCTTCGTTTGATTGATGTGAAAAGATGGTGTATTCCAAGACCTCTGGATACATAGCATGTGCCACTAACAGGGCAGATGTGATGATAAAACCATCATTTATATACAGCATTTTAAGTGTGGCTGCTTGTAGGATACCTCCACAGATGGTGGCGATTTCTAAACCTCCATAACAAGCCAATGTTTCGATCGGGTTTTTAAATGTTCCATGCTTTTTAATGGCACCTTTCAAGACGTTTAACTTGTGTTGTATCCCTTGAGAATCCAATCCACTTCCGGCTCCCACACATGCTTCCAAAGGAATATTACAGAGTTGTGACATGATGATAGAAGCAGGGGAGGTGTTTCCAATACCCATTTCTCCAAAAGCAATTACATTGCATCCTTTACTGTGAAGTTTGGTAACGATGTCCGCACCGTTTTGCATGGCTTGTTGGCATTCGACTGTCGTCATAGCGGGTTCTTTAGAGAAGTCTCTTGACCCGTTTCTTACCTTGTAATCTTCGACGCCGTCTTCGGGTGAAAAATCATAAGCGACTCCAGCATCAATCGTAAGCATGTCCAATTTATACAAGTTTGAAAACAGGCCGATTCCTCCTCCTCTCTTTGCGAAATTTTTCATTTGTTGCCAGGTCAATTCTTGGGGACAGGGGCTGACTCCTTGTGCACAAATTCCATGATCAGCTCCTACGAGTACTACTGTGGGCTTGGATAACTTAAGTTGTACACTTTGTTGTATTCTTCCTAATTGATAAGCAATTCGCTCCAATTGCCCCAGTGAACCTAAGGGTTTTGTTTTATGATCGATTTCAAATTTTAATGCCTCGTTTAAATTGTTGGAGAGTGCTTGAATATTAAATGTAAGTGGGGCTAGGGCCATGGTTACGCTTTTTATGGATAAAATAAATGTATAATTATTAGTTGCCGATGAATCGTAAAACCACACTATAAGTGGCGCTTATAAAGCTGTAGATTAAATTACATTCCTTTCCTCCGAAAGAACGATTCGTTTGGTTTTAAAAAAGTAGGTTTTCTGGCTTGTTCTCTGAATGATCACAAATGTATTTCTAAAAGATACTTTAGGAATAGCATTGTTATAGGTATCACCTTCCCGTTTTTTTAATAAAACAGTGGTGTATGGATACAGTTACTTTGAACTTACAGCTACGGGGATAGCTCCAGCATTTAACTGGATTCCCTTTCTTTTATAAGCTGCAAAGTTGCTTAAACTATCTTTGGGAATAGTTGATATATATCATTAAAATGGACAATTTTTTAATGTTTTGAAAAAAAAACGTCCAATTCAATAAAGAATTGGACGTTTTCATATTTGTGATATTGTGTATTAGCCTTCAGTTAAGACCCATTCACCTTTACTTAATAAAGGGATGGCTTGTTTGTATTTAAGTTCTTTACTTTGACCGCTCATGATATTTTTAATCGTCACTTTTTCATTACGACCAATTTTACGTTCCTCTCTTACAATGGTTTCAACAATTTGTGGTTGTTGAGTTTCATTGGTTTGTGATTGTTGGCTAGTATTACCGTACTCCTCTTTGCTCAACTGTACTTTTTCTCTTTTTTGCTCTATAGCTTGTGAAACTTGACTCGCATCTTGGTTTGGTAATTCTCCTTTAAATAAGAAAGACAACACATCTTTATTGATCGCACTTAACATTGCATTAAACAATTCAAAAGATTCAAATTTGTAAATTAACAAAGGATCTTTTTGCTCGTAAGTCGCATTTTGAACTGAGTGTTTCAATTCATCCATTTGACGTAAGTGATCTTTCCAAGCGTCATCGATCATGGCCAATGTGATGTTTTTTTCAAAATCAGTCACTAACACTTTTCCTTTGCTTTCGTAGGCCTCTTTTAAATTGGTAACTACTTGTAGGTTTTTAGTTCCATCTGTAAATGGTACGACAATGCGTTCGTATTTATCTCCTTGATTTTCATACACGTCTTTAATCACTGGATAGGCTGCTGCAGCATTTCGCTCCAGTTTTTCCTGATAGCTTTTATAGACTGTTTGGTATAACTCATCTAATAAGTCTTGTGCATCTCTACTTACAAAATCTTCTTTACTAAAAGGAGAGCTCATGGCTAAGGTACTGATCAAATCAAATTCAAAATTTTGATAATCATCCGTTACTTTGTTGTCTGTAATAATAGCGCTACATGTTTCGTAAATCATATTTACAATATCCACTTGTAGGCGTTCTCCATATAATGCATGGTGACGTTTCTTGTACACTACCTCACGTTGAGAGTTCATGACATTATCATAATCTAACAATCGTTTACGTACTCCAAAGTTGTTTTCTTCTACTTTTTGTTGCGCGCGTTCAATGGATTTGGTAATCATAGAATGCTGAATTACTTCGCCTTCTTCTAATCCCATTCTGTCCATCATTTTGGCGATGCGTTCAGAACCAAATAATCGCATTAAATTATCTTCCAGTGATACATAAAACTGTGAAGATCCTGGATCTCCTTGTCTACCTGCACGACCACGTAACTGTCTGTCTACACGTCTAGAGTCATGGCGTTCTGTACCGATAATAGCCAAACCTCCAGATGCTTTTACTTCGTCTGACAATTTAATATCCGTACCACGACCTGCCATGTTGGTAGCAATGGTAACGATTCCTGCATGTCCAGCTTCCTCTACAATGTCTGCTTCTTTCTTATGTAGTTTTGCATTCAATACATTGTGCTTAATTTTTCTAATACCAAGCATTTTAGAAAGCAATTCTGAGATCTCTACAGATGTAGTACCTACTAATACAGGTCTTCCTGCTGCGACTAGTTTTGCAACTTCATCAATTACAGCATTGTATTTTTCACGTTTGGTTTTGTAAATTAAATCTTGGCTATCCTTACGAATTAAAGGCTTATTGGTTGGGATCTCAATCACATCCAATTTGTAAATTTCCCAAAATTCTCCGGCTTCTGTAATCGCTGTTCCTGTCATTCCAGATAGTTTGCGATACATTCTAAAGTAATTCTGTAAGGTTACCGTAGCGTATGTTTGTGTGGCGTCTTCAATTTTTACGTTTTCCTTGGCTTCAATTGCTTGGTGAAGTCCATCAGAATAACGACGTCCTTCCATGATACGTCCTGTTTGCTCATCAACGATTTTAATTTTATCGTCCATGATTACATACTCTACATTTTTTTCAAATAGGGTATAGGCTTTTAACAGCTGATTCATGGTGTGAATACGCTCACTTTTGATACTGTAATTACGGAATAATTCTTCTTTGAGTTCCGTGATTTCTTCTGAGGTTTTACCAGAACCATCCAAGGTTCCAATTTCTACACTTAAATCAGGAAGTACAAAGAAATCTTCCCCATCTTCTCCGCCAGATAAATAAGAAATCCCTTTATCTGTTAATTCTATAGAGTTGTTTTTTTCGTCAATGACAAAATAGAGCTCACGGTCTATATTTGGCATTTCACGATTGTTGTCTTGTATGTAAAAGTTTTCTGTTTTTTGAAGTAATTGCTTAATCCCTTCTTGACTTAAAAACTTAATCAAGGCTTTGCTTTTTGGCAATCCACGATATACGCGGTAGAGTAGGAATGCTCCTTCTTTTTTGTCTCCTTCTGCGAGTAATTTTTTAGCCTCTGAAAGTATTTTTGTAAGCATGGTACGTTGGATGCTTACAATTTTATCCACTTCTGGTTTTAATTCAGTAAATTCATGACGGTCTCCTTGTGGAGTGGCACCAGAAATAATTAAAGGTGTACGTGCATCATCTACCAATACAGAATCCACTTCATCTACAATTGCGTAGTTATGTGGTTTTTGTACTAAGTCGGTGATAGAGTTTGCCATATTATCACGTAAGTAATCAAAACCAAATTCGTTATTAGTACCATAGGTAATGTCCGAATTATATGCTTTTCTACGTGCGTCAGAGTTTGGTTGGTGATGATCTATACAATCCACACTTAAACCGTGGAACTCAAAAATAGTTCCCATCCATGCAGCATCACGTTTTGCTAAGTAGTCATTCACCGTTACAACATGCACACCATTTCCAGTAAGTGCATTCAAATAAATAGGCAAGGTAGAAACCAATGTTTTTCCCTCTCCAGTCATCATCTCTGCAATGTCTCCATTGTGTAATACGGATCCACCCATTAACTGAACGTCGTAATGAATCATTTCCCATTTAACAATCTTACCAGAGGCATCCCAAGCATTGTCCCAGATAGCGATGTCATTATCTAAGTTTACGTGGTTGTGTTTTCCTGACATTTCACGGTCAAAAGCTGTAGCTGTTACTGAAATTGAATTGTTTTCCGTAAAACGTTTTGCGGTTTCCTTAACAACAGCAAATGCTTCTGCTTGAATTTCCTGCAATACTTTTTCAGATACTTCGTAGGCATCGTCTTTTAATTGGTCTATTGTGGTGTAGATTTCTTCTTTACGGTCTATCGTCGCTTCCTTAGCTTCTGTATTTAAGGTGTCTATTTGAAAATAGATTTCCTTGGTGCTTTCGCCGATTTTTTGCTTAAACTCGATGGTTTTAGCACGTAACTGGTCATTTGATAACCCGTTCATTTCCGCTTCAAAGGCTATTACAGCGGCTACGATAGGCTGTAATAGTTTTAAATCTTTTTTGTTTTTATCTCCAACGAATATTTTTAATACTGAATTTAAAAGTTTCATGTGTTATGCTTAGTTATTTTTTAATGGACACCTTGCTCAGTGTTTATTATTACCTTTTGGTAAAATAATCTTTAAAACAGGTGTTTATATTATTATTATTAATGGTGTTTTTAGCTTAAAAAGGATAGCCGTACACCTTATTATTTCATGCAATCTATTGATCGTTCAAATTTAAACAAAAAAAAAGCCTCATTCGAGACTTTTTGTGGCAATTTTATAAATATTTTTTAATATTCATCTTCATTCCAAAGATAATCCTCTTCGGTGGGGTAATCAGGCCATATTTCAACTATGGAGTCATATATCTCACCTTCGTCTTCAATATCTTGTAGGTTTTCTACAACCTCTAATGGAGCTCCTGTTCGAATTGCATAATCTATCAATTCATCTTTTACTGCCGGCCATGGTGCATCTGCTAAATAAGATGCTAGTTCTAATGTCCAATACATATATAACGGTTTTTTTGCAAAAATATACGAATTTTCGAGAAAGTCAAGTTTTTTGCTGTTTTTTTTAAATTTGAAAGAACTTATTTGTTTTTCACTGGTTTCCACGGAATTTCTTCCGCTTGATTTACTAAAGTCAATTTTCGTGCCAACACAAAGATATAATCAGATAGTCGGTTTAAATATTTTAAAATATTTTCATTAAGTGCCTCGCTGTCATTTAATTGTGTACAAAGTCGTTCTGCTCTTCGACAGACGCAACGTGCAATGTGACAAAATGACACAATAGTATGTCCACCTGGCAATACAAAGCAAGTCATAGGACTTAGGGTCTCATTCATAGCGTCAATTTCGTCTTCTAGCTGTTGTATAGACGCTTCCGATACTTTTGGAATGTTTAAACGATCCTTTCCACTTTTTAATTTTTCCTTTGATGGAGGAGTGGCAAGCATTGCACCTAGGGTAAATAAATCATTTTGAACTTGAAGTAATACCGCTTTTGTGTGTTCATCTATTTGTTGATCTCTAATCAGACCTACATAGGAGTTTAACTCATCTACCGTTCCATAAGATTCTATGCGTAAATGATATTTAGGAACGCGTTCTCCTCCGAATAAAGAGGTTTGACCGCTGTCCCCAGTTTTTGTGTATATTTTCATGGTGTTTTTTATTTTTAACAGATGAAACCCGCGATGCCAAATTTTTAGGGAAGCATTATTTTGATGGGGAATATGTACCTGTTTTAACTGATGGTCTTATGTTCTAATGTTGAAATGTTCTTTTTCTTGTTCTGGCCGGAAACAAATAATACCTTTATCATAAAGATCGATGCTCACGGTAGCTTTTGGATGCTGACAAAAACTTTCCCACAAAGCCAATGTGTCTTCTGTTTCTCTAATGTTGTTAAAAAAAATAACGCTGTCCGAATGGGTGGCTGAAATACAGTCGTAAAATATGCGTGTCGTATTTTTACGGTCATAGAGACTGTTAAAATAGACCAAGTCGTAAATCGTGCCTTTGTCTACCTCAGGCATGTATTCCGAGTCGTGCCTGGAGTCGATAATAGCTTCTTTATTTCCATATTTTAAGCAGGTTTTCACTGCGGATGGAGCAGATTCAGCCAGCATAATCCGTTTTGGTTTTGTGTATGTTGATATGCGTGTAAGTAGTTCTAGGTTACCTAAACTTACTTTTGTGGGTTTGTCTTTTCGATACTGATTTTTTGAATATTCTTTTATTTCTTTTGATTTGTTGTACAATCCTTTGGTGACTAAATCAAAGACAAATGGAGAGTGTACTCCATGTTCATTTGTAGACTTAGCCAAGAATTTTACATATGCAAATGCCCCCATTATTTTACCTGTTCTCCGTTAATAAATACCTGTTCTATACAGTCTGTTCCGAAAGCATAAGGTAGGAAATTATAACTAGAAATACGGTTTGTAATTATAAAACTCGCTTTTTTACCTATGCTGATGCTTCCGAGTTCTTTAGCTACTCCCATTGCGTAAGCCCCGTTTATAGTAGCGGCATTAATCGCTTCTTCTGGTGTCATTTTCATTTTTATACAGGCGGTAGCTACCACAAAATTCATATTTCCAGAAGGGGTAGATCCTGGATTGTAATCTGTAGCCAAGGCGAGCGGTAATCCGGCATCTATTATTTTTCTTGCAGGAGTATATGGAATGCTCAAGAAATAAGAACATGAAGGGAGTGCCACCGGCATCGTGTCACTATTTTTCAAGGCCTCAATATCTTCTGTTCTCATTTCTTCTAAATGATCTACAGACAATGCCTGGTATTTTATTCCTGCTTGTAAGCCTCCAATAGCATTGAATTGATTTACATGTATTTTTGGAACCAATCCGTAGTTTGCTGCGGCTGCTAATAAACGTTCCGTATCTTCCACAGAGAAATATCCCTTTTCACAGAATATATCTATAAAATCGGCTAAGTTGTCCTTGGCTACAGCAGGAAGAATTTCTTCGATTACTTCTGTTAAATAGTCTGTTTTTCGTCCTTTAAATTCGCTAGGTAAAGCATGTGCTCCTAAAAAAGTGGCTTTGATTGTAATTGGATAATTGTTATCTAACCTTTTGATAACACGTAACATTTTTAGTTCCGCCTCTTTTGTAAGTCCATATCCCGATTTAATTTCAATAGCTCCAGTCCCTAATTTCATTACTTGTTCCAATCGCAGCGCAGATTCTTCATATAAATTATCTTCAGAAATAGCTTGTAGTTTTTTAGCCGAATTTAAAATTCCACCACCACGGGAGGCAATTTCCTCATAGCTAAGGCCGTTGATACGATCTACAAATTCCTGTTCACGATTTCCTGCAAATACAAGGTGGGTATGGCTGTCACACCAGGTAGGAAGAAGTGTCTTTCCTGAGGCGTCTATCGTTTTATCTGTAGTAGTCTTAGGAAGAGCATGCATGCTTCCGTAGTCTATAATTAAATGATCTTCTATCAATAAAAATGCATTTTTAATAGAAGGTAGTTTCTGCATCTGAGATCCTGCAACAACTTGTTGGTCTTGAAGGCCTGTCTGAAGTAATTCTTTGATATTTATAATGATAGTTTTCATATGTACTTATTGAAATTTTAAGTCTAATTTAATGATTTTAATCAGGTATTTAAAATACTTTTTTTTAGATAAATAGTCTTTGATTAGTAGCAAAATTACGACAAAAAGACTTATTTTTGCAAAAAATTTATTTGATGAATAAAGCTATCTATATTGCCACTAGTGAACCGAACAGTGGTAAATCTATCGTGGCATTAGGTTTAATGCGCATGCTATTAGGGAAAACTGCTAAAGTAGGTTATTTTAGGCCTATTATAGACAATGTAAAAAATGACGGCGGTGACAATCACATCAATACTATGATCTCTCATTTTGAGTTGGATTTGGATCCTAAAGACTTGTATGCATTTACACGAAGCGAGTTGATTAAAAAGAGAAACGCAGGTAAAGATGGTGAAATTATGGATACCATCATTAAAAAGTATAAGAAGCTAGAAGAGAAGTGCGATTTTATGCTTGTAGAAGGAACTGATTTTTCTGGTGAAGGGTCTGCCATAGAGTTGGATGTGAATATCTTAATTGCAAAAAACTTAGGGATACCAGCCATCATCGTTTCTACAGGTGCAGGGAAAACCATGGATGAATTCGTGGAAGGAATACATTTAACATGTGACGAATTTCAAGACAAAGACGTCGATGTTTTATGTGTAATTGCAAATAAAATTAAAGAAGAAAATATTGCAGAAGTTCAAAAAGGACTGGAAGCTAATTTACCGGAAGATGTTTCTGTAAACGTTATTCCTTTAATCGAATCCTTAAACAATCCGACCATTCAAGAAGTGGTAGATGCTTTAGAGGCGGATGTATTGTTTGGTAAAGATGATTTAAATAATGAAATTGGTTGTTTTAAAGTTGGAGCAATGCAACTTCCAAATTATTTGAACTGTTTGGATGAAAAAAGTTTGATCATCACTCCTGGTGATCGTGCCGATATTATTTTAGGGGCTTTACAAGCCAATATGTCTTCTAATTATCCTTCAGTTTCGGGAATTGTTTTAACCGGAGGAATTCTACCAGCGGATTCTATTTTAAAATTGATTGAAGGTTTATCTCAAATTGTACCTATCATTTCTGTAACAGCAGGAACCTTTGAGATCACCAATAAAATTGGAAATATTAAAGCGAAGATTTACGCGAATAATACGGATAAAATACTAAAATCTATCGCTGTTTTTGAACAGTATATAGACAGTGAAAAATTATCAGCAAAGTTAAGTAATTTTGAAAATGATGGAATGACACCTCGTATGTTCCAATATAATTTACAAGAACGTGCTTCTGAACACAGAAAACACATTGTACTTCCAGAAGGGAATGACGATCGTGTAATTACCGCAGCAGCCAATTTAATGGCCATGGATATTGTAGATTTAACAATCCTAGGAGATGCTGTAAAAATCGAAAGTAAAATTGCTCGTTTAGGCTTAAATCTAGACCTTAGTAAGCTTACTGTTATAAATCCGATAGAATCTGAATATTTTGAAGATTTCTCACAAACTTTTTACGAGTTGAGAAAACATAAAAATGTGACCATCGAAATGGCAAGAGATATTATGGGTGATGTTTCTTATTTTGGAACCATGATGGTGTATAAAGAATTGGCAGACGGAATGGTTTCTGGTGCAGCACACACCA
Organism: Flavobacteriaceae bacterium; assembly: GCA_002400885.1. Classification (GTDB taxonomy): domain Bacteria; phylum Bacteroidota; class Bacteroidia; order Flavobacteriales; family Flavobacteriaceae. The sequence continues at coordinate 8,498 of NVRM01000023.1, read as the reverse complement.
CGCAACATACCATTAGACCGGCCTTACAGTTTGTGAAAACAAAACCAGGTGTTTCTGTAGTTTCATCTATCTTCTTTATGTGTCTAGAAGATCGTGTTTCTGTAATGGGGGATTGTGCTATCAATCCGAATCCAACAGCAGAGCAATTGGCAGAGATTGCCATCTCTTCTGCAGACAGTAGTAAAGCTTTTGGAATTGATCCTAAAGTTGCCATGTTGTCTTATTCTTCTGGTTCTTCTGGAAAAGGAGAGGAAGTAGATAAAGTACGTAGAGCAACGGAGATCGTAAAAGAATTACGTCCAGATATTAAAGTAGAAGGACCTATACAATACGATGCCGCTGTAGATCCAGCAATAGGGAAGAGTAAATTACCAGATTCGGAAGTTGCAGGACAAGCAAATGTGTTGATATTCCCTGATTTAAATACAGGAAATAATACTTACAAAGCAGTGCAACGTGAAACAGGAGCATTGGCTATTGGCCCTATGTTACAAGGGTTGAATAAACCAGTAAACGATTTAAGTAGAGGATGTACGGTAGCAGATATTTCTAATACTGTAATTTTAACAGCAATCCAAGCACAAGGATTGTAATATATAAAGTAAACTCATAAGAACCATCCATTTTAAGGAAGTTAAGATGGACGGTTCTTATACCAAATAAAATAAAAAAAGTACCAGTGAAAATTTTAGTAATTAATTCAGGGAGTTCTTCTATTAAATATCAATTATTTAATATGCCGGAAGAACAAGTGATTTGTTCGGGGATGGTTGAGAGAATTGGCCAAGAGAATGCAGAAATACATTTTAAATCAACGGAGCATAAAATAGATACCGTTACAGCAATTCTAAACCATAAAGTAGGTTTGGAAAAAATAGTAGCGTTATTATTACATGAAACTACAGGAGTTATTTCATCACCAGATGAAATCGAAGCTATTGGACACAGAGTTGTACATGGGGGAAGTGAATTTTCTAGAACTACCGTTGTAACCACGGAAGTAAAAGATATCATACGCTCATTATTTAGTTTAGCTCCACAACACAATCCACCTAATTTAGAGGGAATAGAAGTGGCGGAAAATATTTTTCCAAATGCTATTCAAATTGCAGTATTTGATACCGCATTCCATCAGTCTATGCCGGTAGAAGCGTATAAATATGCCATTCCAAATAAATTCTTAGACGATCACAAAATTCGTGTTTATGGGTTCCACGGAACAAGCCATAAATATGTGTCTGAAAAATCAATCGAATACTTAGGTGAAAAATCGGGAAAAATCATCACGATTCACTTAGGAAACGGATGTAGTATGACCGCTATAAAAGATGGGAAAAGTATTGATACTACCTTAGGATTTGGACCTGTAAATGGTTTAGTTATGGGAACACGTAGTGGAGACGTAGATCAATCTATTATCTTTTACTTGGTAAATACCTTAGGATATAAGCTGGATGATGTAAACAAAATGTTGCAAAACGAAAGTGGAATGTTCGGTTTAACGGGGTATAGTGACTTACGTGATATTGAGTCTGAAGCTGATAAAGGAAATATCGAATGTCAATTGGCATTGGATATGAGTGCATACAGAATCAAAAAAACATTGGGTGGTTATGCTGCTGCAATGAACGGGTTGGATGCTATTATCTTTACTGCAGGTATTGGTGAAAATTCTGACGTTATTCGTAGATTGGTTTGTACTGATATGGAGTTTTTCGGAATCGAATTGGACTTGGAAAAGAACAATGTACGTGCTCGTAAAATTACAGAAATTCACAAAGAAGGATCAAGAACTAAAGTATTGATTGTTCCTACAAATGAAGAAGTTGAAATTGCAAAGCAGTCATTTAGATTGTTAGTATAACTAATTATACAGTATAGTAAAAAAGCATTAACAATTTTGTTAATGCTTTTTTTTATGCGCAATTTCTACATTATGAAGTGTTTTTTATACTTAAAATCTATCTGGTGAAAAAGGAAGGATGTCCATACTTGGCTTTTTTTCTAAAATTATTTCTTCCACTAATTTCCCTGTTGCAGGTCCCAAACTCCAACCCATCATTGCATGTCCTGTGGCAAAGGTCAAGTTTTTTATATGGGATGATTTTCCAATGTAAGGTAGTCCGTCCGGTGAAACGGGTCTCAGTCCACAAACGGCTTCTTTTTGTTCCGCTTCGCTTAGGTGGAACCCCGTATAAAATTTACTGGCTGCCGCTGCTATGGACTGTACACGTACAGGGTTTATACGGTGATTGATTCCTGCTATTTCCATGGTTCCAGAAAATCGAGTGAAATGTTCCATTGGAGTGACCGCTACTTTTGCTTCTACCAAAATTGCAGGGATGGTGATACCTGTTTCTTGCTTGGTGTTTATACAGTATCCTTTTCCTGCTTGTACGGGAATATTAATGGACAAATGTTTTGCCAAATAAGGGCTCCAGGATCCGGCAGCTAAAATAAATTCGTCTGCTTCAAATGTGTGAGTTTTTGTCCTCACTTTATGTATTTCGTCTCCCTTTCTTTCTAGTGAAATGACCTCTTGGTCCGTTTTAAAAATCACTCCTTTTTGGTGGAGGTGTTTTTTTAATGTTTCCATAAAATTTCCGGGCGTCATGTGTGAGTCACATAGATAATGAAAGGCTCCTAGCGCATTGTAATTTGCTTTTGGCTGTAATTTTTGCAATTCAGTTTTATTCAAATACTGCACATTTAAGCCCTCTTTTAATGCGATTTTAGACAACTTAATTTCCTCTTCAGCTGCTTCGGGAGTTTTGAAACACATGAGTAATCCTTTGTTTTCTAGCTGGAATTGCATGTCTGTAACGTTTAACATGTCCTTGTATAGTTCCGTGCTTAGGAGGTTTATGTTTTTAATAGGTCTAATGGACTGTTGTACATGTGCTTTTGTGGAAGATTTATAAAATAGCCAAGACCATTTTAAAAAATCGAGATCCAATCGTGGTTTTACATAAAAGGGACTTTTAGGATCTAGCATCCACTGTAATCCTTTGCGTATCATTCCAGGAGCGGCTAGAGGTGAAAAATGACTAGGTGTTAAAAATCCAGCATTTACAAAAGAGGCACCTGAACGCATCGTAGATTTGTCAATTACAGTTACAGAACAACCTGATTCTTGTAAATAATAGGCGCTACATAAACCGATGATTCCACCTCCAATAATTACAATTTTTTTCATTATTATTTATTTAAGAACGTATTAAATTACTTTAAATCCATGTGCATAGGGATCGTCATCATCTATGATAATGGTGTTGTATCCGTAGATCGTTGCCCAGCCTTGTATGCTTGGAATAATGGCTGGATACTCTCCTAAGGTAGTGACCGCTTCTATACGTCCAATAAATTTGGAACCGATATAGCTTTCATGAATGTAAGTCTCCTTTTTTTTGAGTAGCCCTTTGGCGTGTAGTTGTGCCATGCGAGCAGAGGTTCCTGTGCCACAAGGAGACCTGTCTATAGCTTTGTCCCCATAGAATACGGCATTTCTTCCAGAGGACTTAGCGTCTAGAGGAGTACCGGTCCATAAAAGATGTGTAATGTCCCGAATGGTGTTGTTTTCGGGATGAATAAATTGATTAGGGTATTTTTCATTGATCGCTTTGCGCAAGGCTCTAGAGAGTTGAATCAATTTAGCCGCGGTATAATCTTGTATGCCTGTAAAGTTTTCTTGAGGGTCTATAATGGCATAAAAGTTACCGCCATAGGCAACGTCAAAAATGATGTTCCCGAGATTTTCACATACGATTTCTAATTGTTGAGCAGCGAGATAGGATTTGACATTTGTGAGTCGTACCCAGTCTACTTTTTTTCCTGTTTGTTGGTATTGAATATGAATCAATCCCGCAGGAGTTTCCATATTCACAATACCGGGTGTTTTAGGAATGATTAAGCCTTCTTCGATACCTATAGTAATCGTACCTATGGTTCCGTGTCCACACATAGGAAGGCAGCCAGATGTTTCAATAAACAATACCGCAACATCATTGGCTGGGTCTTGAGGAGGAAATAAAATACTTCCACTCATAACATCATGTCCTCTAGGCTCAAACATGAGTCCTTTTCGGATCCAATCGAATTCTTTTAAAAAGTGCTGTCTTTTCTGACTCATATTTGCTCCTATTAGTAGAGGCCCGCCACTTGCTACAAGCCTTACAGGGTTTCCGCAGGTATGTGCATCAATGCAAAAAAAAGTTTTCTTACTCATAAAATCGAAGTATTTATGCAGGTTAGGTATACTTATAGCGTTATGAAGGCTTGATGTTTTCTCTGCTGTAGTTTCCGTTTATGTATCGGAATAATCCGATACTATTGTTGTTTTGTAATTCTTGTGGCAGTAGGGAACTCGGCCAGTTCTGGAAGCAGACAGGACGTACAAAGCGTTTGATAGCTCCTGTTCCAACAGAGGTGAAACGTCCGTCGGTCGAAGCAGGAAAAGGCCCTCCATGATGCATGGAAGGACAGACTTCAACTCCCGTAGGAACCCCGTTAAATAAGATACGTCCCACTTTTTCTGTCAAGGTGTCAATGGTGTTTTTGTAGGTTGTAACTTCCGTGTTTGTCCCCATAATAGTGGCGGTTAATTGTCCTTCTAAACTACTTACCACCTCCTGTAATTGTTGCTTGTTTTCGCATGTTATGATAAGAGAGTAAGGGCCAAAAACTTCTTGATGTAATGTAGGGTTTGAAATAAATTCCTGAGCAGAAATACTAGTGATTCTTGCTCTGGAATGGTTTTCGGCAACGGATTTGTCATACTGTCCTACGGTGTTTATATGTGACTCTTGTTGCATTTGGTCACTTAGGTTATTATAATTACTAGCAATTACAGGATGGAGCATACATTGTGGTTCCTGCTGCGAAATGGCCGTTCCTAAACTGATTATAAATCGTTCTAATCCTGGAGATTTAATACCGATAAGTAATCCTGGATTTGTACAGAATTGTCCAGATCCCATCATGATGGAATTTGCATAATTAGTTCCTAATTCTTCTGCCTTTTCTTCTAGTATTTCTGGGAGTAATACGACAGGGTTTAAAGACCCCATTTCTGCAAATACTGGGATTGGCTCCGGGCGTTTATTCGCAAGGTCAAACAAGGCTTTTCCTCCTTTTAAACTCCCCGTAAATGCAACGGACTTGACGTCAGGATGCTGAACTAAAGCAGTACCAACGGCGATGCCTTTTCCGTTTAAATGGGAGAATACGCCCTCAGGCATTCCGGTATCATTGGCTGCTTTTATAATGGCAGAAGCCACTAATTCAGAGGTTCCTGAATGCATCGGGTGTGCTTTTACAATCACTGGACACCCTGCTGCTAGGGCTGCGGCGGTGTCTCCTCCGGCAGTAGAAAATGCTAAGGGGAAATTACTGGCACCAAATACCACGACAGGTCCTGTGGCGATGAGCATTTTTCTCATGTCTACCTTTGGAATTGGTCGTCTGTCTTTTTGGGCTGTATCCATGGAGGCTTCTACCCAGGAACCTTCTTCTAGTAGCGTTGCAAATTGTTGCAATTGCCCCATGGTTCTTCCGCGTTCACCTATGGCGCGGCCTTGTGGTAAACCAGATTCAGAGGTATAGGTCTCGATCAACAGATCTCCTAAGGCTTCTATTTCTGTAGCAATAGCTCTTAAAAAAAGTGCTTTTGAGGATCCTGAGACTTGCCTGTATTCACGATATGCTTGGCTTGCTATAGCAACGGCTTCATTGATTTCTGAAGGCGAGGCTTCGTGAAACAAGGTGGTGTTTTCTAAATTTAAAACGGGATTTACCGTTTTAAAAGTGCTATTTCCTGTAGCAGATAATTTATTTCCTATATAGTTTTTTCCTGTGATCATGCTGTGAGTTTTAGGGCGAAGTAAACCTTTTGAGGAAACGTTACTTCGCGCGAGGGTGAATTTTTGTAATGGTGGTTCTTTATACGGTTATATCAAGTGTTTTGTAAGCGGGGAGGACAGGTCTGTTTTGAAGTCCTTCTTCAATTATTTTCAGTACACGGATTCTCTCTTCTCCTATAATACAGAGTCTTGGTGCTCTTACGTATTCCGTTCCGATCCCTGTAGCTACTTCCGCTAATTTGATATATTGAACCAATTTTGAATGAATGTCTAATTCTAAAATAGGAAGGAACCATCGGTAAATTGCCAATGCTTCTTTAGAACGTCCTGCTTTGGCAAGGTTAAATATAGCGACGGTTTCTTTTGGAAATGCACAAACCAATCCGGCAACCCATCCGTCGGCGCCCATAAAAATACTTTCTAAGGCGAGGGTATCTACTCCTGATAATATTTTAAATCGGTCTCCAAACCTGTTTTTCATTCTGGTGATGTTAGAAAGGTCTCTGGTGGATTCCTTGACTGCTTGAATGTTTTTACAAGCACTTAATTCTGCAAACATGTCTAAACTTACCAAAATACCATAATCTACAGGGTTGTTGTAAATCATAATTGGTAATGAAGTGCTTTCTGCCACGGTCTTAAAATAGACCACAGTTTCTCGATCATCTGCCTTGTAGCGCATTGGAGGTAGCATCATCAGACCAGACGCTCCGTCTTTAGCTGCCGTTGCTGCTGCTTGTACTGCCGCTTTGGTGGTTTGTTCTGCTATATTTATAATGATAGGAACAGTCCCGTTTACGATGGATACGGCTGTTTTCACTAAAATACTTTTTTCTTTTTCAGATAATGTACTCGATTCTCCTAGGGTGCCTCCAAGTATAATTCCATTGACTCCTGCATCTATTTGAGCACGAATATTCAACTCAAAATTCACCAAATCTAAGGTGTCATTTGCTAAAAATTTTGTCGTTACTGCAGGCATTACCCCTTCCCATTTAAATTTCATAATATTTGTTTTTAACAAATCTATAGAACTAAATGTGATAGTTTTGTTTGTCTTTTACCATTTGTTAATAGTATATTACCTGATAATTATCAGTTTTGATGAAATCTCGAATAATCTAGTCTTATGAGTTGTGTTTACTGATGTTTTATTACCCTTAAAGTGATGGGGGTTTTATACTTAATATGGAGCCTCTATTTTTATTTTTTCATAAAATTAGAGGCTGACTTGACGGATGAAAAATCACTATTTAGAGATGTTATATTTGATTTACAGTTATGATGTAAGATGTTTAGTATTCAATTTTATTTTATATATTTGAATAAAGAAATTGTAGTTAAAAATATATATAAATTTAAAGTTATGAAATTGAGTAAATTATATCCTTTAATGTTGCTGTTAATGGCAGTGTTATTATTTTCCTGTTCCAACAACAATCCAACGTTTTACGAAGTGGTGTCAGGGGAAGAGAAAAACCCAGATGATGGAGGAACTTCCGGAAATGGTGAAGGAGCCCAATTGATTTTGGAAAACCTAATCATTAAAGGAAGTGTTATTACTAAAGGAACCGGAGTAACCACCAAATTACCTAAAATTTCAAATACTTTTGATTTTGTGGTGCCAAAATATGGGTTTTTGAAAAATGGATTTCCTATTCAATTTAGTAGAGGAAGTGATATTCCTTTAGGTGTATATATTCAAATAAAAACGTCTGAAGGCAAATTGTCTAAGGGACATATTGCTTTTTCTATAGATTCAGAGATTGAACCTTACAATTATGTACACTTTTCAGATGAAATTAAAGCAGGAGATTTTTGTGTGGTACTTTATTTTTTAACTACAGATGGTTTAACAGATCCTATCGAGTTTTGTATTGAAGTTCCCGAGTGGGGAGGTGATAATAAAGTGACTGGTGATTGGGAGATTTATTATCTTTATGAGATTAGTAATGGGGTAAAGAACATTTGGTATATGGATGAATATACTTATAGTTCAGTTGAGAAAGATTCTTATGATTGTGAGTCTGGAGGTACAGTGGTTTCGTATTCAAATAGATCAATTATAAAAGAGTCTCAGTTCGTTTTATCTGAAAGCGGAGAATATCACCATTTGGAAGATCAATTTCATGAAGATCTAGATTACGATGAAACAAAAAAACAATGTATTGCTGTATGGGGTGGATTAAGCGATTTTGATTTTGAAGAATTTAGGGGGAATTGGTTTTTTGATAAAAAGAAATCTATTTTATACCTAGTTTCATTTAAGGAAAGAGATGATAGAAATGATGATTTTGAATTAATTAATTACGGAGAGCTTGTTTATTATAGAGTTCTTACTGAAATTAAAGGACTGAAACTAGTAGTGGCATATGAGCAGGAAGATGAAACTTACCAATATGCTTTCGGAATTAGAACACATTAATTTTTTTGATTAAAAACACTATATAAAAAAGGCCACTTTACTAAAGATGGTCTTTTTTTATACGAGTAACCTTTGTTTTTTCTAAGGAGTTAAATTCAAATTATTAACTATCATTTGTTTTATAACTATTTACCTAAATAGAATAGTACCTGTTTTTATAAGTATTACAATGGAATAATTGTCGTTTGTCGACACTCCTTTTTTTTAACAAAATG
>NVRM01000022.1 GCA_002400885.1 Flavobacteriaceae bacterium | reverse complement strand
TCTATAGGATCTTTAGGATCATATTTCCAGGCTTCAGCAGAATAGTATTTTGCAGATATTTTTACTCCAAACTTATCACTAAATTTTATCGCGTGTTTTACCCCTGCTGTAAATGTTGAATTTGTTCCTAGCCCCATCGTTATCGTAGTTCCAGGATAATCAATGGGGCTTTTTGTCATAAAATGAACAACCCCAGAGGTGACTCCTGGACCATACATCGCAGAGGCAGGCCCTCTAACTACTTCTATTTGTTGAATATCTTCAGAAATCATCGGTAACCTTCCTAAATCGGCGACATCAAATCCAGGTATTTTAATATTCCTGTTGTCTACCATAATCAAAGTTTCATTTCCAAAAGGATACCTCCCGCCTCGTAAAGTAACGGAATACTGTCCTGCATTTTCCTCTGAAACTTCAACTCCTACAAGCCCTGTAAGTGCTTTTACAGGGTTTTCAACAGGTTTTGAAAGTATTTTTTTTGAGCTAATTATAGATACCGAGGCAGGAGCATCAATACGCTTTTCTGCTTTTCTTGAAGCCGTTAAAACGACTTCATCCATTAACTCAAAGCTTTCCTCCAATAGTATTGTTTGTACTTTATTATTTTTGACTTCTATGATTTTTGATTTAAATCCTAAAAAACTAACTTTTATATTAAAAGGGAATTGTTTTGAGGTATTCAATTGAAATTTTCCGTCAAAATTAGAAGATGTACCAGAAGATGTGCCTTCAATAATAATACTTACCCCGGGTAAAGGCGAATTATGAATATCTTTAACAATTCCTTGAAGTTGCTGCTGGGCAATACTTGATAATTGAATTACAAAAGCTAAAACCAGCACTAAAACGTATTTTTTTTTCATAAGTCTATCCATTTAGTTATTTCAAATACATGAAACTTATCAAACAATTTTTTATAGTTTTTTATAATTGATGAACGTTACACGCACTCTTATTTGTTAGTTAATAATWYTATAYAMAACAARCAYWAGCACTGTAAAACTCWAYTATTCCGAGMTTTACACCTGATTATTWAMTTTYACTAAAAAACCTAWATWTTATTATAAAGAATACTYAGRYTTCTWATARRGGGGAAGACATTAAAAAGATAAAACGTWAATTMTAAASASTAAGAAATSCAGTRKTAATAGTATTCGTAGYTCCAAAAAAAYGMTRMTTAAATCAKSMATTWTTWAACAAAACCACAATAAACCGACTGTACGTTTTGTTGCAATGTAGTTTTTTTTATCGACATAAAACACTAAKAAAGTGGAAAGTATARAAAAYAAGYACTAAARAYAYTGAAAATAATYGTTGAAATAAATTCTAAAAAAKGAMGTCTAAARAYAATGWTTTCTTGAAAAATAAAACTTATAATYTTTTAAAAAAAAGMCCTACTTCTTTCCGAGAKCCTATCGATAATTTATTATAAATAGCATTGATATGAGTTTTAACAGTACTTATACTAATAAACAAATGCRCTCCTATTTCCTTGTTTGACAAATTTTCATGCATCAGTATAAAAACTTTTTGTTCTTGAGAAGATAAAACGTCCTTATAATTAACACGAGAATGTCTAGGTCCAATTTTCCTATACAAAAACAGGTTCAGAAAAACAGAGATTAACAATAAAACTGCTAAAAAAATCATTCCGGTTTTATAACTGCTGTTTTTTTTGATTAATAAAGGGTATTGATCCTTTATTAAATCAGCTTTAAACTGAGAGGCATAATTAGACTCTGGATAAGCCTCTTTAATTCTGTCAAGTAATTTTGTGTAATACCCTGATTTTTGTAAGTCCTTCAAATAAAATTTTCTACTAAATGATATGGAGTTCGCATATAAATTATAGGTATATAGCTCTACTAATGGCTCTTTAAAGGAGCGTGAAAAATGTTGAATTTTGTGAAAATAATTTTCAAAAACAATACTCCGCTGAAGATCATTTTTTGCATCCTGTAAAGCACCTAATAATTCTTCTTGAACCGAATCTATTTTTTGAATGGCATTGTTTTGAGGTCTTGAGAATTCAACATCACAAAACATTTGATTTAAGCCATTTAAAGGAAAGCGAATTTGATCTGTATTGTTCGCAATAAAAATAACAGATGTGCTCTCCTCACATTGTTTGAGAAGGTGAAACCCATCCAATACATTTCCTTGACATTTATCTATATAAATTTTATAAAATCGACTTTCAGAAGATAAAAAACTTCCAGAAAACTCAAAATAGCCTTCAGGATTCACTGTTGCTTCTTGGAGGATGTGCTCTGAGACAAATACATTGCTTTTTTTAAAATCGTCAATCCCAATTAAATAACAGGTTGCTTGAGTAAACTCCTCATTAACATATCCCGAAAACGTAAATTGACCATAGGATATAATTTTACAAAGAAAAAAAACAATAAATAAGCAACTCCTTAACATAACAATTATTTAGGTTTTGAATATAGCCAAAAAAAGATAAACCATAAAAAGAACCCTTTCGTTAATCTTAAGATTAGAAAGGGTTCTTGTAACATTTAAACCAGCTATTAATTTTGTGTAATTACTGAATTTAACACCATTCCTTTTATTCTAATTTTCTTGTTTTTTTCACTTGCATTTGAAAAAATTATAAATGTTTTTGAAAACCCTCCCAAACGATTTGTAGCATAGTTTACACGTATCACACCTTTTTCACCTGGCATAATAGGCTTACTTGGTTTTTTAGCGACAGAACAACCACAACTACTTTTTATATTGGTAATCGTAATGGGCGACTCTCCTATATTTGTGAATTTAAATTCTCGATGACCATCCTCATGTTGTGAAATCTGACCATAATCAACAATTTCTTTTTCAAATTCAAAAACTCCTTGCTCTTGGTTTTTTGTTTCTTGGGCCGTTACTAAAGTTCCTACACATAACATCAATACACATACTAATTTTTTCATCTTTGTTGTTTTATAATTCATAGGTTACAAATTTCAATAAATCTCTCAAAAAACAAGCTATTAGATGGTTGATTATAGGACTAGCCCGAGGTTGAAATAGTAAATTCGGATAATTTTAAGTGAAATAATAAATTTATTGTACCCTAAAAAACAAGTAACTATTATTATAGGCAACATCAAAAAACACTAGTCTTAGCCCTATCTAAACAACTAAAACACGTTGCAACAACCTCAGAACAAAGGTTCTAAAACAACTTAAATACAAAACGAACGGTTGGTTTTTAATAAAAAAAAGAATATATTGTACCTTAATCAAATGTATTTAAATACAACTAAGTAAAAAAAATGGACACTAAAATTAAGCGATTCACTCTTTTTTTAACACTAATAATTGTTAGTGTAATTGTTCTTGTTTTTACAAAAAAAAATGAAAAAACAGCATATATTCTTCTGAATTCAACTCACGAATATCAAAAAATAGCGTTAAAATCTACCTGTCCTCCTGGGTTTAAAAAGAATGAAAAAAATGAATGTGTCACCGTAACTTTATATCAACAATATCATAAAAACAACAAGGCAGGAATGGGAGGCTTACAATCTGGATTGCCTGAGAATAGGGATGGATTTTCTCCTCAGCAAATAGATTTAGGCAGGTACTTATTTTTTGACCCCATATTATCTGCAGACGGGACTATTTCGTGTGCTAGTTGTCACGATCCAAACCAAGGATTTAGCGATGGACTGGCAACTAGTATAGGAATAGGTTATCAAAAATTAAAAAGAGGTGCTCCGAGTATTTGGAATGTGGGTTTCTTTAAAAAATTATTTTGGGACGGGCGATCAAACAATTTAGAAGACCAAGCAGCAGGTCCTTTGTTTGCAACAAATGAAATGGGAAATACTCCTGAAAATTTATTAAAAACTCTTAATAACATTAAAAATTACCGCGAATTATTTGCGAAAGCTTTTCCTACAAGAGCCATTACAGATGCAATCATTTTAGATGAAATCCTTACTTCGATTACTGCTTTTGAAGCTTCTTTAATATCCTTAAATAGTAGGTATGATCAATATGCTCATGGTTATCACGATGCCTTATCAGCAAAAGAAAAAGAAGGGATGAATATTTTTAGATCCTTTGTTGCTAGATGTGCAGAATGCCATACACCTCCTTTATTTACCAATCAACAAATTGCAATTATAGGGAGTCCCGAGCCGGAAGGAGTTTCCTTTGATCCTGGCGCTGAAATCCCTTTTAATGATAAAACATTAAGGGGTGGTTTTAAAGTTCCTTCATTAAGAAATATAGAAAAAACAGCCCCTTATATGCATTCTGGAAAATTTAAAACCTTAAGAGAAACTGTTCAATTTTATACAAATGGTAGAGGACACGCGGTTCCAAAAGACGAGCAACTACTTATACATTGGCATATTTGGGAACCTCAATTAACCGATGATGAGTTAGATAGATTGGTCGACTTTTTAAAAACATTGACAGATGAAAGTTTCATGCCAATAATTCCTAAAACACTCCCTTCAGGGAAAGCAATACCAAATAAACTAGAAATCTCCCCTAAAAATAAGTCACATATACGAAAACAACTATTTTAAACACAATACATCGATGAAAAACACGGCAAAACTATTTAAGATTTTAACGGCACTATTTTTAGTTGCTATAGGCGTCCTAATTGGAAAAACTTTTTTTAATTCTACGGGAGATCAACTAATTCCAATGCCTAATTCTATGCGCTATAAAACGGCAACTGTGTCTGACAGTACGGCAACAAAACCAGAAATTTTTAACGGAAAAATATTAGTAGTTAAGAACGGTCAATCCATACAAAAAGCAGTAGAAAAAGCAAGTCCAGGAGATATTGTTAGAGTTTTCCCTGGAACATATCACGAGACCGTTTATATAGACAAAGATCATATAAGCCTGCAAGGAATTGTTCAAAATGGCTCATGGCCCATTTTAGATGGAGAAAAAAAGTTAAACGATGCTATTTTATATTCAGGTGACCGTATTAGTGTGGAGAATTTTAAAATAATGCGATACAAAGGAAATGCTATTATGGGCCAAGCAGGGAATAATTTTATCATTCGTAATAACTGGATTATTGATACTGGGGTATATGGTATTTTTCCTCAGTACGGTAAAAATGGCTTGATAGAACACAATGTATTGTCTGGTATTGAAGATGCTGCGATTTATGTAGGGATGTGCGATAATGTAGATGTGTTGCACAATGAAGTTTTTAATAATGTGGCAGGGATTGAAATAGAAAATTCTCGTCATTGTTTGGTTGAAAATAATTATTCTCATGATAATACAGGGGGAATCTTAATTTTTGTGACTCCTGGATTGCCTATAAAAACAACTTTTGATGTCATTGTAAGAAATAATTTTGTAGTAAATAACAATCACGAAAACTTTGGAGCTCCTGGGTCTACTGTATCAACAATTCCCCCTGGTACTGGGATCTTAATCATGGCAGCAGATGATGTAATTATAGAAAACAATATTATTTCTAATAATGACACAGGAGGAATTATAATAACAGATTTAGAAAATGGAGACCCAAAAGCTAATGATCCAAATGTAGAAGGAAATCCTGACCGTGTAATTATATTAGATAATCTAATGTATGAAAACGGAAACCATCCTATAGGAGAGCTAAAAGCATTAATGCTTGCAAATTTAAAAACAAAAGCGCCAGATATTTTTGCTTATGGTGGTGGTGTTGGATCTACTATTTTAGACAAAAACAAGTACCGTACATTTGGTCTTAGTGCCTTCGGAATTCCTAGTATATCGGATACACAAGACGTTCCAACCATGATGCTACCACAACTAGTTGCTCCCAGATCTGTATCTAAGGAACAATTGGGTGAACTAACCTATTTCGGGATTTGTGCTGGATGCCATGCTATGGGCTCAAGACTTATAGGGGTGGATACAGAAATAATACAGGCTATTTATGCTGGAAATCCTGAAGGTATTGTAGACTATATAAGTAATCCTAAAAACTTACGAGAAGACTATCCAGAAATGCCTCCTCAAAATTATTTAACAGAAGAAGCTAAAATAGCAGTGGCAGAATATTTATTAAAATTAAAGAATTAACTCTTATTATTATTTAATACGCTTGTCTATAAAATAGGGATGACAATTACTAGGACTACTGTTTTTTATACTTGATAATAAAGAACATAAATCCAACGTATGTACTTGTAAAAAACATGTTCATTTTAACGGATATCAACTGTTTAGTCTTCGTTAAAATGAACATATTTTTTCAATTGAACATCTTCACAGATAAAAGACAATTGATTGTTATACGTACTCTTATAGTTCGTATAAACTTGCCCACAATTTGTTTCGTTATAATGATTTATGATGACTAATTTCCCGGCATCTAAAAAATACTGTGCCCCTGATGTATCCCACCAGTTTATATCATCATTATAGGATTCGTAGAGTACACCGTCAAAATTGGAGGCCTCAATCACCGTGTTTTTTGCCATACATTTCATCCCCTTTAAATGCACATAATCACACAATTCTTGAAAATACGCAACTCCTTCTTCTTCTGTCGCTTGAATTCCATAGCTAGCTCTTGATTCCTGATCAAAACACCAATCCATATTATCAAACTCTACCCAATCACAGCCCCATAAGGCTAATTTATCAATCCTAGCTTTCATTAGTAGCACTAAGCCCGTAGCAGTAGTATTCACGAAATACTCATCAGGCCAATCTTCCCAAGATTTTGTAACCAAGTAAGGTTTCATATCGTTAAAATCTTCTCTATAAGTTTCTCCTGTACCAATACTTATATAGCCACATACTTCATTTCCATTTGCTTTAATCTCAAGAATAGATGAAGATATACTGTCTTGAAATGGATCGATCAATACATATGCATTGTGAGCCTCTTTTAAAATATCAGCAATTTTGTCTTCTTCAAAATTCTCTTGATATGCCTGGTTAAATACTGCAATTGCCCCCTCGTTTTCCAAAGATATTTCTCCCTCGTCAACCTGAGTACAGGAAAAACAAACAGTACTCATCATTATAGAACATAAAAATTTAAACATAGCGATCTATTGTCTCATTAAAATAATAAAACGAATAACTATTTAGCATCGTATATTTTATAAAAAATTTATCTAAATGATCAATCCGATAAGAACGTTCGTAATTGACGGTATAAAATTTTATACGTAGTGAATTGTTCCTCTAGTTGCTGTGTTATTTAGACATAACAGCTACGTTTTTATCAAAGACACCAATAATTGGTGACTTTTGTAAATAGTAACTATACCACTGAATTTCACGCTATAAAAAACACTCTTTGTTAAAACAGACACCTCTTTAAGTTCTAAAAGGACTACTTAGCTCGGATTATTCCAACCCTCCATAAAAACAGTTACAAAATCATCCATCACTACGACAGTAATAAGTACTGTGGTAATAACGCCAATAAAAACCATCATTTTTTTTGTTTTGTTGTTCATATATTGTTTTAAAAAAAATTAAAAAGTCAGGATATAAATGACCAGTACTAGAATTAATCCTATCATAATTTATATATTTTTTGTATGTTCTGTTGATACACTTTCGAGAGCTAACTGTGGGTTGTTTTTACGGTAATAAAGTTCGATCATAGCAATAGAAACAATCATAACAGCCATTGCAAAGACACTGCCTTCAAATCCAAAATCGCCCCCGTTAAGGATGTTTTTCTCTGTCATAGAAAACTCGACAAGCGAATACGAATCTTGGCCACTCACATTAAATCCAAACAATGTTTGAAACAAGTTCCAACTAAAATGCAAGGCTATAGGGAACCATAAATTCTTAGTATGTATATAGGATATCCCTAAGAAAATCCCCGCTAAAAACAGGTTAAACAACGCAAAAGCGTCTAGGTTTGGATTGGCTCCGTGCATAAATGAAAACAACAAGGAGGAAACAATTAAAGCCACATACTTATTAAAAGAGCCCATTAAGTTTTTAAGGACATAACCACGGCACAGCACTTCTTCCATAATGGCCACAAACACAAATGTAAGTATCGAAAAAACAAGTTCAGCGCCATTAAAGTTAACTTCTGAAAATTGAATTTCTCCCATTTGTAGTAAAATAACATAGCCCAAGCCCATAATTACAGCTCCTGCCAAAACTCCCACAACAGTTTCCTTAAACCTACCTTTTAAATGAAAACCCATTTGGATAAAGTTTTCTTTGTCAAATAGCTTCATAAAAACCCACAGAACAAGAAACACCCCCAACATACCAAAAAAGGTAGTAATCATATGTTGATAATCTGTAAGTACAATGTCTTCACTAAAATCATTTAAAGTGATCCCAGCAGCGAGTATTCCAAACATTTGAAAAAACCCCATTGTTATAAGTAGAGGTAGTATCAAAATGAGTACTCGTTGCCAACCTGCGTGTTTGTTTTTCATTTTATAGTTTTAATCTTCAATTCATTAATTCCCTACAAGAATAGGGGTTTTATACTTATAAAAACAAGAAATCCAGTCTTAATTCATGAATTTAGACTAGTTTATTTTAACGGTATCTTTCAGATATTGAGAAGGGTAACTTCCCGTTTTCTTTAAAAAAGCTTTGGAGAAAGATTCTGTGTTTTTAAAGCCAATAGCCATTGAAATTCCCTCTATAGAGTACTTTTGATATAATGTTCCACTGTTTAATTGCTTAATAATATAGTCAATTCTTAAGTCGTTTATATATTGAGAAAAATTCTGACCCTTACAAGAATTAATTACCATGGATAAATAACGCGTATTGGTTTTAAACTGTTTTGCCAAGGTGCTTATTTTAACTTTGGGATCTAAATAGCCTTCTCTTTTTTCGAAAACGGCTAGTTTTTGTAAGAGTGCTTCTTTAACTATATTGGAGAGTTCGGGAGATTGTTTTGTTCTTGAAAGGTTCTCGGTTATAGCGGATTCATTCGTTTTTAAATGCTTTTTATCACGCCATATAAAAACGACCAATATTCCCACAATAAGAGTAACTAATCCTAAGACTCCATATAACCAAAATCTATTTTCTTTTTGTTTCCTTAATCTTTTTTCCAAAAATTCTTTTTCTTTTCTTAGATTTACTTGGTCAAAACCTTTGTTTAAGTCGTTTTGAATAACCGTGTAATTCTCTAAATAAATACTATCTAGTTTTAATAAATTATTGGTGTATTTTAGTTGGTTTTTATAATCTTTTTTTTCTTTATAATGATTGATTAGATACGGGTAGGTATCTCTTAAATCTGGATGTAAATCCCCCTCATCAATAAAAAGACTATCTACTTTTTTAAAATGTAAGAGAGCTTTGTCCTTATTTCCTAGTTTAGCATGTGCTTTTCCTAAAAAACAATGAGAGAATGCTAAATTTGCAATTTGATCCTTCTCAATAAGGTATTGTTGTGTTTTAGGGAGACTATCCAAAACAGCTTGATAATTTTCATTATAATATTGCCATACACCTTTGCCTAATACAAAAAACATTTTAAAGTTTTTGTCCTTTAAATAAAGGCTTTCTTTATAACCTTGATCATAATAATATGCAGCAGAGTCCAATTGCTTGTTTTTCAAATAAGCATGGCTCATAATAAAGACAGTTAATAAGTCAGACTCCTTATCAAATAGAACTTTTCTTTTTGTTGAATTATTATGATTATATACTTTTTTAAGCAATGATAAAGCTTCCTTATAATTGCCGAAATGTACCTTTATGACACCTATGGAATAATACAATCTGTATGTATATACTATATTAAAATTATTAGTTTCTAATGCTAATAAATAATAATGTAATGCTTTTTTAAAATTATATTTAGAGTAATAAGCTCCTCCTTTCAATGCATAAGGAATCGAAGGAAAAAACTTGTGTTTAACTAAATTTTTAGAGTAAGATATGGTACTGTCACAATATTTTAAAATCAATGAATCATTAACTATACCTGTATTTTTTTGGTTTGAAACCAGTGTATAATAGAACCCATATGCTAGCTTTAGGCTATCTTTTTCTATTCTTGCTTTTATTAAATATGCTTTCGCAGATAAAAAAGAAGTCAAAGAATCTGCTTTATACACATTATCCGACAACACATCGTAGCTTTTTAATAACAAAGAGTCCAGTGTTTGTGCATAGTTACTGTGCACACATAGCAGTAAAAGAATAGTTATAAAGATGTTTTTATGCGGCATTCTATTGTTGCTTTTTTTAAGGTCTTAGCGTTGGGCCAATTTAGGGGAAAACATGCATATATCGTATTGTTCATGGGATAAATTAACCTTGATGCATCAAAGAAAAGAGAACTATTTCCTTTAAGAATTTTCACTTTAAATACATAAATACCACTGACTTACATAAAAACAACCGAGAAGCTTGTAGATAAAAAACTAATAAACGCCCCTCATCAAAGCGTTTATTAGCTAAATCTTTATTAATTTTTCAAGTACTTTTCCAACCATTGATCTTGTTCCCAAAGTAAGTGAAGGATGCTTTCTTTAGACTTATATCCATGACTTTCTTTCGGCAACATAACCAGTCTCACGGTAGCTCCTAAGCCTTTTAATGCATTAAAGTAGCGTTCGCTTTGCATCGGGTAGGTTCCAGAATTATTATCGGCCTCACCATGAATTAGCAACAACGGGTATTTCATTTTGTCGGCATTCATAAATGGAGACATGGTGTTGTAAATCTCTGGAGATTCCCAATAATTACGCTCCTCGCTCTGAAATCCAAAAGGAGTCAAGGTTCTATTATAAGCACCACTACGTGCAATTCCTGCCGCAAACAAGTCCGAATGTGACAATAAATTCGCTACCATAAAGGCTCCATAACTATGGCCACCAACAGCTACTTTTTTCCTGTCTATATATCCTAGTTTATCTACCGCATCTATGGCTGCTTTTGCATTGGCCACTAATTGAATTAAAAACGTATCATTTGGTTCCGCATCTCCTTCTCCTACAATAGGGAAAGAAGCTCCGTCTAAAACAACATAGCCCTTGGTTACCCAATAAATCATAGAACCGTAATAAGGATAAGTAAATTTATTGGGGTTCTTAGTGCTTTGTCCAGCACTCGATTTGTCTTTAAACTCTCTAGGGTATGCCCACATAATCATCGGCATTTTTTCCTTTTTTATTTTATCATATCCAACAGGTAAGTACAAGGTTCCTGAAAGTTCCAATCCATCTTCACGGGTGTAATTAATCACTTCTTTAGATACATTTTGAATGCTCTTAAAAGGATTTTCAAAAAAGGTAAGTTGTGCTAACTTATTATTTTTAAGTTTTCTAAAAAAATAATTAGG
The DNA here is from genome assembly GCA_002400885.1 of Flavobacteriaceae bacterium. Lineage (GTDB taxonomy): Bacteria > Bacteroidota > Bacteroidia > Flavobacteriales > Flavobacteriaceae. Next base: position 20,703 of record NVRM01000022.1, on the reverse strand, counting down.
GAAGTCTTTAGCAGATTCTATTCTTACTAATAATTCATTTTTCTTAGGATCGTAACGTTGAATATTCTCCAATTTATCCGTCAATTTAGACTCGTAAATTCTTGTTTTCTTTTGTGTTTTTAAATGTAGTTTGTCTACAAAAGGAAATTGTCCTTTAGCAGTATGTCCATCTCCAATTAAAAAAGCATTCCCTTTTATCAAAGTCAATACGCTACTTCCCATCTCGTTTTTTTCTGTTAAAAACGATCCTGGATCACTGTACCTATCTTGGTAGTTTCTATCTGAAATAATAACAGGTTTTTGAGAGGCATCCGAAGGGTTGAACACATATGATTTTGTATTTCTAGTATTCCACCAATAATCAGAAACAATGGCTGTAGAATTAGTACCCCATTGAATCCCTGACATTCTATTGATCGTTTTTACCAGTACTTCTCCTGGCCCATTAAAAGGAGCTTCTAATGTCAATACTTCATCTCTAAATGCTACTTTATTAGCAGGGTCTCCACCATCCAAAGCTTGAGTATATACCAGCGTTGCAGCCGTATCTTTTCTCCATGTAAAACTTCTTTTCCCCGTTCTAACTGCCATAAAACCTTTTGGTAAATCCTCAATTAATGGGACTTCTAACAAGATTTCTATCAACTTACCGTCTATAGAATACACACTAGTTTTTGAAGGAAAACGATAATAAGGCACCAAGTATGAATATGGTTTTTCTACCGTATTTACCAATACGTATTTTCCATCAGGAGAAAAATTGATGCTTCTATAAATCCCCGTTCCTAGCCATTTTTCTTTAGTTCCGTCCATGGCTATTTTATACAATTCTGACAAGGCTAATTGTTCAAAATTATATTCATCATTTTTATTTTTCAATAAATCCTGATAAGTTCTGTTCTGTGCTTTTTTTCCATTATTTACAGAGATCGTAGGTCCTAATGGCACCGCACTTTTAGTATTAATCAATGGCATTCTGCTTTCAGAAACTACTTTTAGCAATATGGATTCACTGTCTTTAAACCAATTGATAACACCTCTTAAATTGGCGTTTACAGTAGCCTTTGTAAGTTTGGTAGCGGTAGCGCTTGCCAATTCCATTACCCAAAGCTCAACTCCCGTTTCCGTTGTATTGGTAAAGGCTATTCTCTCCTGGTTTGGAGACCACTTAAAATTGGTTAATTTAGGATTGCTAGGCATCCCTTTTACCAAAGAAATAATATTCCCTTTCTTTGTAATATTTTTTATTTTAATGGTTTTATAATACGAAACTCTACTCCCAATATTGGTTTTTGGGTCTATTCTAAGGCCTCCTAAGCGTAATTCTTCTCTGGAAAGATCTTGAATAGATTTATACGAGTCTCTGTACAATAACACCATATGTTCTTTGGCATCATCAAAAAGTACACTTGGTGCTCTTTCAACGTCTACGAGTTCTAAAATTTCTTTAGAAGGTTTTTGGTAACGTGCTGCCTCTTGGGCTGTCACTTTTACACATACGAGTAAAAGAACAAAATAAAGGAAATGTTTCATTGTGAATTGATCTATGTTATTAAATGGTTTGAATCCATAAAACTAGGAAAAACAATCGATATTCTTAACTCAAATTAAGTAAAAGAAAATCCCCCCTTAACAATCCCTAAATCAGGCACAAAAAAACACCAAAATCCACAATAGGTTTTGATGTTTCTTATCAAAATATAATCTTATATAAAGAGATATATGCTCTCTTCTCTATATTTTATTTTCTTAACTTTATTTCTTAACCTCTTTCTTAGCCCAAGAATCACGCAAAGCCACAGTACGATTAAATACCATTTTGTCTGCTGTGCTATCTTTGTCTACACAAAAATATCCCAAACGTTGAAATTGGAATCTATCCAAGTCTTTCGCTTCCTTTAAACTAGGTTCTACAAAAGCATTGATGATTTGTAAAGAATCTGGATTTAAGAAATCTTTAAAATCTACATCTTTGTGTCCATCTGGTGCTTCATCTACAAACAAACGATCGTAAATACGAACTTCTGCAGGGACTGCATGTTGTACAGATACCCAATGTAAGGTTCCTTTTACTTTACGTTGGCTCGCTTCGCTTCCGCTTCCGCTTCTACTGTCTGCATCGTAGGTACATTGTATTTCTATTACGTTTCCGTCTTCATCTTTAGTACAGCTTTCTGCTTTAATGATGTAGGCGTTTTTTAAACGTACTTCTTTTCCTAATTTCAAACGGAAAAATTTCTTATTAGCCGCTTCTCTAAAATCTTCTTTTTCTATATATATTTCTCTAGAAAAAGGGACTTGTCTAGTTCCTGCTGCTTCATCTTCTTGATTGTTCTCCGCAGTTAACCATTCTTCTTCCCCTTCAGGATAGTTAGTGATCACCACTTTTACTGGATCTAACACCCCCATTACACGAGGTGCTGATTTATTTAAATCGTCCTTGATACAGAATTCTAATAAAGCTACATCCGTTACGTTTTCACGTTTAGAAATCCCTGCGGTTTCACTGAAAGTACGAATAGAATTTGCAGTATAACCACGTCTACGCAATCCAGAAATGGTAGGCATACGAGGGTCATCCCATCCGTTGACTACACCTTCTTCTACCAATTGTAATAATTTACGCTTGCTCATCACAGTATAACTCAAGTTACGACGTGCAAACTCACGCTGTTTTGGGCGTAAATCTTTTTCGGTACACACTTTATCTAGGTATGAATCGTATAAGTCTCTATGGCTTTTAAATTCTAAGGTACAGATAGAATGTGATACTTGCTCTAAGTAATCCGATTGTCCATGTGTCCAGTCATACATTGGGTAAATACACCAAGTATCTCCCGTTCTATGATGGTCCTTTTTTAAGATACGATACATAATAGGGTCACGCATGTGCATGTTATTATGTTTCATGTCTATTTTTGCACGCAATACATGTGATCCTTCTTCAAGTTCCCCATTTTTCATTTGTGCAAACAAGGCTAAGTTGTCTTCTACAGATCTATTTCTATTAGGTCCATCAATACCTGGTTCGGTAGGTGTTCCTTTTTGAGCTGCCATTTCAGCAGAAGATTGATTGTCGATATAGGCTTTTCCTTCTTTTATGAATTCAAGTGCCCACTGGTATAATTGATCAAAATAGTTCGAGGAATACAATTCCTTGTCCCATTTAAACCCTAACCATTCGATATCTTTTTTGATGGCATCTACATATTCCTGCTCTTCTTTAGCAGGATTGGTATCATCAAAACGTAAATTTACAGGTGCATTATAGCGCTCCCCTAAACCGAAATTCAAACAAATAGAAGCCGCGTGCCCAATGTGTAAATAACCATTTGGCTCCGGTGGAAATCGGAAACGTAAACTCTCTTTAGACAGTCCGTTTGCCAAATCTTCTTCAATAATTTGCTCAATAAAATTCAGCGCTTTTGTTTCTTCGCTCATGTTGACATTAATTAGATAACAAAAGTACTAATAAATGCTTGCATGCCGAGTGTTCGCATAAAAAAAGTGTGCTTTTTAAGGCACACTTGGTTTATTTTTAACGAATTCTGTTCGTTTTGTGGATAGAATCAAGAATCGGGACGCTTTGAGATAGGACTTTTAGCGTGATATCATGAAACGTAATAATCAAGAAATAGATTGCCACGTCATTCCTCTTCGCAATGAACTGTGGAAAAAAGCATGTTTTAATTTAAGATTTGATTTCTACCGTCACATCAAGTGATTTTTAATAAATTCCATCGAGGATTTATTAAAATTTGTATCGAGAGCATCCATCACACCCCTTACTTCTATATGCTAACATCTCATACCTAAATTCATAATCCTAACTATGAATTTTCAATGTTTTTAAAATCGCTTCCAACTCAAACATAAAATCACGCTTGTTAATTGATGGTGCGTAGGTAAACCCTTCTACAATAATGAGTCTATTATTCGCTTTATCTAGTACCGTATAATTCAAGAATGGTCCCGCCATATACGCTCCTTTCACTTCCCATTTTCCGCGAGTTTCATAGGCTTTTTTACCTGCTAAAGTCACATCAAAAACATGTGGCGTGTAGGCCTCTTCTGTGATCATATAAGATCCTTTTTTAGATCCTGGGATGTATTTTTCCCCCATAGTATTTCTGTTATTCACTATTTGATCACTCATATCCATGGTCGAATCATAGGGCATTGTATAGGCTAATATTTCCATACTATTCCCGTTAGTCAGATGATGTCTGTACCACATAAATTCATCGGTATCTTCTACTTTTTTATATTTTTTAGGGATACTCATAGAAATCCCCAATTTATTAAAAGTATTAATCGTAGCAGGGTCTAACAAATTCTTGGAATTATTTGACTGAGTAGTGATCAAATCATTGTCTCTAAAGGAAGTTAAGATTTCCTTTTTGTTTTTTTCTATTTGAAGTATGATTTGTTCTTCGGAAGTCCCTGTTATCGTCACAATTTTCTGAGGCTTTGCGTAGACATTTGATCGTGTACTAAATGAATTATGATTTTCAATGCTAACGATCAATAAGCTTCTGGTTGCTCTAAACATACTTCCATAACTTTCTGGTGGTGCTTGGGTGATGTCAAATTGAGCTTCTGGCTGTGGTAATCCTAGAACTGGAGCTGCGATTATTTTCCGCAATGCATCTCCGATAGCTCCTTGCCATTCACTATTTTTCATAATTACCAATACATTATTTATGCGCCCATTAGAGCTCATATATGTACGTTTTGGTTCACCACTTTGACATCCTACCGCTAGTAATGTCACTACAAATAATACGACTAATTTTTTCATCATTTAATTCCTTTTATACCTGGGATACTCCCAAAGGTTATTTGTTACTATAAATTTTTAATTCAAGTCCTGGTTTTAAGCTTTTAACACTCCAAATATTGTTCCATTCTTTGATGTTTTGCGTAGAAACACCTTCGTACTTTTGAGCAATCAGCCAAAGGCTGTCTCCGGTTTGTACTTTATACACTTGATGAGGACCTGTAGGCAATGGTTTTTGAACTCTTTTTGCTGTTGTCTTTTTTTTCGTTTTTCTCGCCGTGGATCCAGTCAATTTTCGTGGGTAAATCGTCAAGCGCTGTCCTACTTTCAAGCGGTTACTTCGCATCCCATTCCAACGTTTTATTTTGGAAATACTCACCCCAAATTTATCTGCAATTTTACCCAAGTAATCACCACTTTTAACACGGTATCTCGTCTTAGAATTCATTTCGAAATACTTAGGAAGTGGCTTTTCTCTTTTGTCCTCTTCCACCTTGACATAAGCATATATTTCTGCTTCATTACTCACAAATTTACCAATCGCTTTTTTGGGTAAGGTCAAGGTGTAATTTCGTCCTTTTACAAAAGGAATGATGTCTAATTTATACTGTGGATTTAAGAATTGTAAGGTTTCTATATCCACCCCTACAGTTTCATATATTTGTTCAAAAGTAATTTGGTGTTTTACATGGATCGTATCCATTTCAAAATACACAGGCGTATCCTTTTTAGCTACAATTCCATGTTCATCGGCATATTCCATAATGTATAAAGTGGCATAAAACGCAGGGACATACCCTGCAGTTTCTCTTGGTAAAAAATGACGAATATTCCAATAATTTCTACTTCCTCCAGCCCTTCTAATAGCCTTGGAAACATTTCCAGGTCCAGAATTATAAGCTGCTAATGCCAAATCCCAATCTCCAAATATCCTGTACAGACTTCCTAAATATTTACAGGCCGCTTCGGTTGCTTTTAAGGGATCCGAACGTTCATCCACATAAGAACTTACTTGCAAATCAAATTGCTTTCCTGTCGCATACATAAATTGCCATAATCCTGTCGCTGACATATGTGATTTAGCGCGAGGTCGTAAGGCAGACTCTACAATGGCCAAATATTTCATTTCCAATGGAATATCGTATTGATCTAACTTCTCTTCAAACATAGGAAAGTAATATCGAGCACGCTCTAACAATGTAGAATAAGAACTTTTACGGCGCTTTAAATAGGATTTTATAATGTTTTCCAAGCTTGGATTATAGGCTACATTAAACGGTGTTTGACTGTCCAAATGAGCCAATCGCTCCTTGAGTAAACTAGTCGGTAAATCCCTTAATTCTGTGACTCTTATTTCGTTTGGTTTTAGGATAAACTGTACCGTATCATACAACTTGGAATAATACATTTCTTTCAACCACAAGCTATCTATTAAGGTAGCTTCCACGTGTTCTTTAGTAAATGGTTTGGCATCTACGATAGCTAACAGTAAAGAATCCGTCGATTGTAATTGAGAATAATCTTGATAATCTGTTGTCGGAGCAATGGTATCTAGTACCGTTTCTGTTCCTTGTGCAACAGACAATAATGTCCCTAATAAAAAGGCGTAGGTAAAAATAGTACGCATAAGTTAAATGTATGTTTTTGTAATTATTATTCGCTAATTTCTACTCCAATAGGACAATGATCCGAATGTTTGGCTTCTGGTAAAATAAAAGCACGCGCTAAGCGATCGGTCAAATTTTCAGTAGCCATGCAATAATCAATACGCCATCCTTTATTATTATTTCGTGAATTTGCACGGTAACTCCACCACGAATAATGGTGTGGGTCTTTGTTAAAATGGCGGAAGGTATCTACAAAACCACTGTCTATAAATTTCCCTAGCCAGTCCCGTTCTATGGGTAAAAAACCAGAGGAGTTTTTGTTTTGTTTGGGATTGTGAATGTCTATTTCTGTATGACAAATATTATAATCACCACAGATGACTAAGTTAGGAATGGTTTTTTTTAATTCGTTTACATAGTCCAAAAATTCGTCCATATAATTGAGTTTAAAATCCAATCGAGCACTGTTTGTTCCTGAAGGTAAGTACAAGCTCATTACAGAAATGTTTTCAAAATCCACCCGTAAATTACGACCTTCAAAATCCATGCTTTCTATCCCTGTACCATATTCGATATGCTTGGGTTCCGTCTTACATAAAATAGCCACGCTACTATAGCCTTTTTTTTGTGCGGAAAACCAATAGTTATATTTATAACCAGCTTCTTCAAACAAACTCAAATCTAATTGTTCCTTATGTGCTTTTGTTTCTTGAATACAAAGCACATCTGGATCAGCGGCTTTTATCCAATCAAAAAATCCTTTCTTTATCGCGGCTCTGATACCGTTTACATTGTATGAGATAATTTTCATATGTCTATATCGTTATGTTTTTCTTTCTTACAGCTTCCTGTAAAAATAATGAAATTTAGTGCTTTATTATTGATATGAATCGCGTAAAGATCTACGCATAACCTTGTTTGAGGCTGTTCGTGGCAAGCTAGTAATTTTTATCAAATCAGTAACTTTAAAAAGAGGATTAAGTTGGTTTTTGATGCTTTTCTTCACCATATCTAATCGGTTTTCTTTCGAAAATTCAGCAGAGTTTTCTGCATAAAAAACCACTAATTTACTTGGACCGCCACCTTTTGGAGAGATAGCAACCGCCGCAGATTCTTTGATGAATCCCAGCTTATTTACAACGCTTTCAATTTGGAGAGAACTCACTTTGATACCTCCTAAATTCATCGCGTCATCCACACGACCACTGGCCACAAAATAACCGTTTTCTAATTTAGTTAATTGGTCTCCATGACGTCTTAATACTTGATTTTTATGTGTAGGGGTGTCTTTAAAATACACCTCATAATGGTTTCTATTTAACAAGCTATTTGACATCCCTAAAATAGGCGGTATCAAATACATTTCTCCTGTAGCTGCTTCCTTATGATCTTCGTCCAATAACACAAAAGAACCTCCTAAGGCTTGACTTGAAAATGTGCTAGGAAAATTATCTTGAACCACCGTACTGGTCACATATCCTCCACCTATTTCCGTACCTCCGCAATACTCGATTACAGGTTTATTCCCTGCCAAATCCATTAAGTATTCCATTTCTGTAGGGTTGGAAACCTCACCAGTAGAACTAAAACATTTTATGGCAGCCCAATCGTATTTTTCCATGCATTTGGACTGTTTCCAATACTTGACAAAACTTGGAATAACACCCAGCATATTTGTGCTACTTTCTTGAATAAACGCGCCAAATTCGTCCCCCATCGGAGCTCCGTAATACAAGGCCATACAGCCTTTATTTATAAGGGTAGCAAAGACCAACCATGGTCCCATCATCCAACCTAAATTAGTCGGCCAACAAACCACATCGTTCTGGTGAATATCTTGATGATAAAACCCGTCTGAAGCAGATTTTATAGGAGTACTATGTGTCCAAGGAATAGCTTTTGGAGCCCCTGTTGTCCCAGAAGAGAACAACACTGTTATACAGGTGTCTGGATCTTGTTTTACCGAAGTAAATTGTGTATTTGAACTTATAAATTCATTCCAGTAACTATCTTGATTCCGTAGGGAAATGGCATCGTTTGAAACAGCGATTACCACAATGCTTTCTGCTTTTGCTGCGACTACTTTTTCGTATAAAGGCAACGACTTTCCTGCGCGTTGTAATACATCTTGTGTAAAAACAATCTTAGGTTTTGTGATCTCTAATCGCACCGCTATTTCGTTGGTCGTAAAACTATCTGCAATAGTTACTACGGGCATTCCTGCCTTGATCCCAGCTAAATAAATCGCTACTGCCTCTACCGTCATGGGTAAATCGATGCCTATTTTATCTCCAACTTCCAGCCCTGATTCCATCAAACCATTTGCGATGGAATTGACTAAGTTTTCTAATTTTTTCTGGGTGATTTCTTGTAAAACCTCCCCTTCTTTTTGAAAGCGAATGACGATGGCATCCTCCTGATTCTGAAAACAACTATCTACAATATTTAGACGTGCATTATGTAACCAACGGGGTGTTTCCACCCCTTGTTCAATTGCTAAAACAGTTTCAAATTTTCTATAAAACTGTATGCCTAATTCTGCCACTGTTTGTTTCCAAAAAGTCTCTTTTTCATCTACTGACCATTGCCAAAAATCATCATAATTAGTGATCGCATTTTTTTGCATCATTTTATAAATGTTGCTCTGCTTAATTACTTCTTCTGATGGTTTCCAGTAGGGTGCTATGCTCATATATTTCTAAAATTCTATTTCTTCTTCCTCTTCTTGAATTTCCCCTTCTAAATCCTCGGAATCTTCATCCGTTCCTTCTACTTTCCCGTCACAATTCAATCGAATGGATAAATTCTCCGGAACTTCAAAAGCTTCTTGAGAAATATTTAATTCGGTATCGGCATATAATTTCTTGTGATAAATAGCCCAAATAGGCAAGGCCATCGTTGCTCCTTGACCTTGAGTAATACGTTTAAAATGCACTGCTCTATCTTCACCTCCAACCCAAACTCCAGAAGCTAAATTAGGTACAATCCCCATAAACCAACCATCCGATTGATTTTGAGTAGTCCCTGTTTTTCCTGCAATAGGATTGGTAAATTGATAAGGATAGCCTGTCACTATATTGTCTGGGTATTTCCCCCATTTACCACGTAAACGCACTCCAGATCCTCCCTGGGTTACTCCTTCTAATAAATTCAATACGGTATAAGCCATCTCTTCACTTAATACCTCTTCTGTATCTGGAATAAACTCTTGTAAAACAGTTCCGTTTTTATCTTCGATTCTCAAGACCATCATTTGTTTTACACGCAATCCCTTGTTTGCAAAAGTAGAATAAGCACCTACCATTTCAAACAGACTCAAATCTACAGATCCTAAGGCGATTGACGGCACTGCTAAAATTTCACTTTCTATTCCTGCACTATGCGCTAAACGAGCAACAGTACTAGGTCCTACTTCGTCAATTAAACGAGCCGTTACAACATTTACAGAGCCGGCTAAGGCTGCTTTTAGAGATAAATAACCTCCATATTTATTACTAGAATTTCTAGGAGTCCAGTCCTTATCCATACCGTACTTTGCTTTTGGAATAGTAAAAGGAGTATTAGGAATACTATCACAAGGTGAATATTTTAACTGATTGATCGCAGACGCATAAACAAAAGGCTTAAAAGTAGAACCTACTTGGCGTTTTTGTTGCTTTACAGCATCGTATTGAAAATGCTTGTAATTAATACCACCTACCCATGCTTTTACGTGTCCTGTTTGTGGTTCTATAGACATTAATCCTGCACGTAAAAAATGCTTATAATATCGGATAGAATCCTTCGGAGACATAATAGTGTCTATATCTTTTTTCCATGAAAACACTTTCATCTTTGTTTTTGTATCGAAGGAAGCTAAGATCTCTTTTTTAGATTTCCCTTGTCTTCTCATGCGTTTCCAACGTGTAGAACGCTTCATAGATTTTGAGAAAATACTATCTATCTTAACAGATGTAAGGTCATAAAAAGGAGCTGTTTTATTCTTTTTTTGCTCCTTAGAAAACACCCGTTGTAAATTAGACATGTGTTCCTGCATCGCTTCCTCTGCATATTTTTGCATGCGAGAATCTAGGGTTACAAAAATCTTTAATCCATCGCGGTGTAAGTTGTAATGAGTACCATCTGCTTTTGGATGATTTTTTATCCAAGTCTTCATAAAACTACGTAAATACTCTCTGAAATAAGTAGCAGATCCATCACTGTGTCCTTCTCTATTCACATCTAAATCTAAGGGTGATTTTTGCAAGGAATCTTTTAATGCTGTTGTGATAAATTCACTACGTTCCATCTGCTTTAAGACCACATTACGTCTTTTTCTTACTCTTTCAGCCCTACGTAGTGGATTGTATAAAGACGAATTCTTTAACATCCCCACCAACATGGCAGATTCTTTAATCTCTAATTCAATAGGTTCTTTCCCAAAATAGATACGAGAAGCAGAACGAATTCCCACTGCTGCATTTAAAAAATCATATTTATTCAAGTACATAGCCAGTATTTCCTGCTTGGTATATTGGCGTTCCAAACGTACAGAAATCACATATTCTTTGACTTTTTGAAAGACTCTTTTCACTTTACTTCTAGACCCTTCACCGGTAAAAAGTAATTTAGACAATTGCTGTGTAATGGTACTTCCTCCTCCATCACTACCTAACTTTAAAACAGCACGCATAGTAGATTTAAAATCGATACCCGAATGCTCGTAATAACGTTCATCCTCTGTAGCTACTAAGGCTTCCAATAAATTCGCTGGTAAATCCTTGAATTTTATAGGAGTTCTATTTTCCTTAGCATATTTCCCCAATGTTTTACCATCGATAGAAATGACTTCGGTGGCCAAATTGTTTTCAGGATTTTCTAATTCCTCAAAAGTTGGTAAAGGCCCAAATGCCCCCCAAGATGCCAATAGAAACATCAATAAAAACGTCACGATTCCAGACCCTATTAAAATCCAAAACCATTTGACAAATTTTTTAAATGGATCTACTGCTGTTTTTTTTACTGCCATTGTGTATTTATTTCAATATTTTTTCAATTCTCAATCCAACATCACTTATCCCTTTTAAAGGAAATTCTCCTGCGACATCCGACATTTTCCGAGTGGCCTGTCTGAGGTTAAACCTATAGATTCCTGATTGTTTAAATTGAATATTTTCTTTGTAAAATAATTTATTTTCCTTTACGCTCGTATACCCAGAGCCTAACCACTTCCCTTGTACGTCTGCCATTTCATACTCCAACGTGTCTATGACTTGAGTCCCATTAGGAAATTCTATTTTCCCAATAATAAAAAGGGTACTGAATTCAAAATCATCGGTGTTTCGCAACTGAATAAAAACGTTGTGTTTGGATAATGTATCCTTGGCTTCCACGGAAAATTCAATACTATTTTCCGCAGTCCATTCATGATTAGGAACCGCAACATAAGTATCAAAAATCCGATTGGAATCACAACTTAAAAATAGAAAGATCACGCAAATAAAAAGGCTATTTCTAATCATTTTTAACAGGTTTGCTCTCGTTATTTTGTGAGGGTTTTGGTTTATTGTTTTTGTTATTTCTACGTTTATTACGCGCTTTGTTTCCTTGTTTATTTGGTGCTTTCGGGTCTTTACTGTCTCCTTCTTGCGGCTTTTTATTTTGTGGTTTATCTCCTTGTTGCGGCTTCTTTTTAGGGGTATTTCCCTGTCCATTTTTCTGTGGAGTATTTCCACCGCCTTGTACTTGATTATTTTGAGGTTTTTTCTTTCTGCGCTGCGGAGGATTATTTCCCGTATTTATGGTTTTTTTCCCTGGCTGCTCCCCATTTTTCTGTGGCGTATTTTTACGTTGATTGTTGTTGTTGTTATTATTCGCCTTGGAATTCCCTTGTTGTTTTTTATTCTTGTTTTTATTTTTGTTATTGCGTTTATTCCTAGCTCTCTTAGGCGTATCAAAACGCGTTAAACTATCTTGTCCTACAACGTTCTCAAAGTCTACTTTAGTCTGTACAACGGTGTTTTCTGCATCAAATTCTTCCAAAGAAGCCACTTTTTCGTCTTCTTTATTCAGTGCTATAATTTCGTTTACCTGCTCCAAGTTTAATTTAAACCATTTCGAACGGTCATCTTTGTAGGTATACCATAAATATTCCTTGAAAATATCCATTTTTATGAATACTGCCTTTCCTTTTTCGGTGTTTAACATCACATCCGGTTTTGGAAATTTCGACAAGGCATCCACATAGGTGTCCAATTCGTAGTTTAAACAACATTTTAATTTTCCACACTGACCCGCTAATTTTTGAGGGTTCAAGGATAATTGTTGGTAACGAGCAGCGGCGGTATTTACCTTACGTAAATCGGTCAGCCAAGTAGAACAACACAATTCACGACCACAAGAACCAATACCTCCTAGACGTGCTGCTTCCTGACGTAAACCTACTTGTTTCATCTCTACACGAATATTGAAAGAACTCGCTAAATCACGGATTAACTGTCGGAAATCCACACGTTCATCCGCCGTATAATAAAAAGTAGCTTTGTTTCCATCTCCCTGATATTCGATATCAGATAATTTCATTTTCAAGCCCAAACGAAGGATAATCTCACGACCTCTTTTTTGAGTTTCCACTTCTTTTTCCTTGGAACGTGTCCAAATATCAATGTCTTTTTGAGTGGCTTTACGGTAGATTTTCTTGATTAATTCTTCATCATCAATCGCCACTTTTTTCTTGTTCATCTGAACTTTCACTAATTCTCCAGTTAGAGAAACAGATCCAATATCATGTCCTGGACTACCTTCCACAGCAATCACATCACCCATCGCAAGAGATAAGTTATTTACATTTTTAAAAAAATGTTTACGTCCGTTTTTAAAACGAACTTCCATGATATCAAAAGGTTTTTGTCCTGTAGGCAAGGTCATATTTGCCAACCAATCAAAAACAGATAATTTTTCACATCCTCCACTACTACAACCACCGTTACTTTTACATCCGTTGGGTTTTGTTTGTATATCTGAAGAGCAACTATTACAGCTCATATATTTTATTTAAAGATTAAGAAGCAATTTTAACTTTCCTTTTTTAGAAATTAAACATCTGATTAAGTGGTTTATAAAACTGAGTTCACTTATAACAACTGGTATTATATATTGTTTTGAGATGTTTTAAAAAAGGCTTTTAAAAAGGCCTCGTTGCATTTTTTTTATTGTACTAATTTGTAAATATACCGAAATTTAAATTAGATTTTGATTATTTTTTTAACAGCAAATTATACACGAAAAACTACATAAAAAAAGCAGTCCAAATAAGGTGTCTTATTTGGGCTGCTTCCTAGCTGTTTTTTATATTTCGATTAAAAAATGTACCGAAATAACACGAATTTTTATGTTTGTTTTACATCGATAATTTTTACCGGGCAAGCTTCTTTTGCGTTGATAGCCTCGTTATAAATGGTTTCGTCACGCGATTTTATGGTGAAAAAACCTTTTTTTTCTTTCGAATGTAACAAGACAGTTTTCCCATCCTTTTTTGACATTTGAAATTGTGCAGGAGCTAATTCTACACAGTAGTTACAACCAATGCATTTTGCTCTTTGTAAAGTGATAATTACCATGGATTCAATAAATTAGTTATCAGTTGGAGTTATTAGTTACTAGTCTACTCTGCCTGTAGCATCTCCACAAAGAAGAGCATTAAGAAACCTGGTTTTTTGAGTCCTAATACAATCGAATCACATGTCCTGTGTCCTGATTCTTACGTCTCTCCTTTTCTCTTTTGGCTTTTTACTAGTTCCTAAGCTTCCACTTTATTCTCAACCAGTTTATATAATTTATCCGAAGGTCTAATTCTAAATTCTAAAGGAATGGTACATAAATCTCCTTTGCTTGCTTTTTCGCCTTTGGCATCATTTACAAACATTTCTTTGATTTTCATCTCTTTAGCTCCTGTGGTAGGACCTGTTACTAAAATGGTATCACCGATGGCAATATCAAAAGCTTCTATTTTAAATTCACCGATGTTTGCTTTTGGGAAATAATGAATTCCTTTCCCTATATATACTTTCTTTTGAGTCGCGTGAGATCCAGAACCTTTGCTCCATTCTCCTAATTTTTGACCTAAATAATACCCACTCCAGAATCCGCGGTTATACACTTTTTCTAAGTCTTTCATCCAGTCGATTACCTTTTCTTTACTATAGGTTCCTTCCTCGATAGCATCAATAGCATCGCGGTAGCATTTAATCACGTTTGCCACATATTCTGGGGCTCTTCCTCTACCTTCTATTTTTAATACTTTAATTCCTGCATCGGCAATTTCATCTAAGAAATCAATCGTACATAAATCCTTTGGACTCATAATATACTCATTGTCCAACTCCATTTCAAAACCAGTTTCTTGGTCTATTACGGTATATTTTTTACGACAATTTTGCTTACATGCTCCACGGTTTGCACTAGAATTAGCTGAATGTAAACTCATGTAACATTTCCCAGAGACAGCCATACATAAAGCACCGTGTCCAAAGATTTCTATTTCTACTAAGTTCCCAGAAGGGCCTTTGATTTGTTGTTTTTCTATTTGATCGCTGATACTTTTTACTTGACGTAAACTCAACTCTCTACTCATAACCATAGTATCTGCAAACAGTGCGTAAAATTTCACTGTTTCGATATTTGTAATGTTTATTTGAGTAGAAATATGCACCTCCATTTTCAATTCACGCGCTACAGAAATAACGGCTTGATCCATGGCAATAACCGCAGTAATATCCGCTTCAATTGCTTTTTGAATCAACGTTCTTATGATCGTTAAATCGTGGTCGTAAATAATGGTATTTAAGGTAAGGTATGTTCGTACGTTTTTAGCTTTACATCTGTCGGAGATTTCTTGTAAATCATCCAAGGTAAAATTAACTGACGCTCTTGCTCTCATGTTCAATTGCTCTACACCAAAATAAATGGAATCCGCTCCATTGTCTAAAGCAGCTTGCATCGATTCAAAATTCCCGGCAGGAGCCATTAATTCTATTCTTCCTGTTGTTGTCATTGATTAATTTTTTGCGAAAATACTGATTTCTATCATATAATGAGCTATATAATCAATAGTTAGCTTGTTTATTTGTTTTTTAACAAAAATAAACGTTTTTGTAATATTAAATCTCTTGTTCTAGGCGAATTGCTTTTTTTTTACAACATTTGTAGCATCAAATACTAAAAAAGAATAAATGAAAGTAGCAGTAGTAGGAGCAACAGGAATGGTAGGTAGCGTAATGTTACAAGTATTGGCCGAACGTAATTTTCCCATTACCGAATTAATTCCGGTAGCATCGGAACGTTCCGTAGGAAAAAAAGTAAGCTATAAAGGAAGCGATTTTACAGTCGTAGGACTCGAAACAGCTGTAGCAATGAAAGCTGATATTGCTATTTTTTCTGCTGGAGGTGACACCTCCTTGGAATGGGCCCCTAAATTTGCCGCTGCTGGAACAACCGTCATTGACAACTCATCTGCATGGCGAATGGACCCGACTAAAAAATTAGTGGTTCCTGAAATTAATGCAAGCGAACTTACTAAGGACGATAAAATTATTGCAAATCCTAACTGCTCTACCATTCAATTAGTATTGACTTTAGCCCCTTTGCATAAAAAATATGGAATCAAACGATTGATTGTTTCTACCTACCAATCTATTACTGGAACAGGKGTAAAAGCCGTAAAGCAATTAGAAAATGAAATRGCAGGSATCAAAGGAGAGATGGCCTATCATTACCCAATYCACCAAAATGCAATTCCACATTGCGATGTRTTTGAAGCCAATGGATACACAAAAGAAGAAATGAAATTGGTGCGTGAACCACARAAAATATTAAACGAYAGAASCATTGCGATTACTGCCACAGCWGTACGTATTCCCGTAGTTGGAGGCCACAGTGAAAGTGTGAATATCGARTTTTTAAACGAATTTGACGAAGGRGAATTRCGTAAAYTATTAAGCCARTCTCCTGGAATTGTTGTCAAAGATAAYTTRGATACAAACACYTAYCCWATGCCAATTTATGCACATGGAAAAGATGCCGTATTTGTAGGGAGAATTCGTAGAGATGAATCACAACCAAATACTGTAAATATGTGGATCGTAGCAGATAACTTACGTAAAGGAGCCGCTACAAATGCCGTGCAAATTGCAGAGTATTTATTAGAAAACAAACTGGTTTAACTACCTGAAAAACATACAACAAAAGGCTGTTTAGAATTTGATTCTTAACAGCCTTTTTTATGTTTTTTTGTCCGTATCAGAGAAATTATACTATAAATCCGTTCTTCTCAAGATAAGTTATAAGGAAATTGATACTTATAAAAGCCATCACTACCACTGGTTTTATTTTTTTTAAAAAATCAATTCTCAAACCGATGCTAAAATAGGGATTGTACTCGTCCGTCGTCACAGTGTGTAATTTTCTATTGATTTTCAAATAAAAAGCAATAGAAAATTGTATCAAAATGCGTTCCTGAAATTTAAAAATGCCAATGACAGTAATTGTAACGCTAAGGGTAATTGTATCGAGGTGTTTTCTCCTTTTTTAAGTTATTTTCTAAATCTCCGTATTTCGTTGAGACCACAAAACAAATATTCTACTATATTTGACAATCACAATTAGCTCAATTTATTTCGAAAATGCCTACTATAAAACATCAATTACACAACTATTGCAAGCAGTACATACAAGAACGTTTGGATAACATAGAACATACCATACGCTCTTGTAAAAACGATTTAAATAGTGAGACCAAAAGTTCGGCTGGAGACAAACATGAAACTGGACGTGCGATGATTCAGTTAGAAATGGAAAAAGCAGGACAACAATTGGAATCTATACAACAAATGCAAACTGTTTTATCAAAAATCAATCCAGAGAATTATTCTAAATTAGTTTGTTTAGGCTCCTTGGTTCGGCTGGAATTAGGTACTTATTATATTGGAATTGCCGTGGGTATTATCCCTCTAGAAGGAACTCGTTATTTTGGAATTTCCACACATTCCCCTATTGGTAAATTATTATTGGGTAAAAAACAAGGAGATTGTATTCAGTTTCAAGGGAAGGATATGGAAATTCTTAGCATTGATTTGTAGAAAAAGACACAGGACTTTTTGATACAGGAATCAGGACTAGATACTCGATTTATTTTTGAAAAACCAATGGAAGTAATGACGTTTCTATCGTCAATTCCAGTGATTTTTGTTTGTTTTTTGGAGAAGCAAAAAATGAACATACAAGATAAAAACACGTTAATGGTATGCTGTTGCACACCTTTTTTACTCTGGACCCCCGCCTTCGCGAGGATGACGGATGCGCGTGTGAGCATTGTAGTGTACATCACTTCCAGTGGTTTTCCTAAAACACCTGAGTATATCTGGTGAATTGTATCCAGAACTCCTACTAAGTATAATTAAACAGGAGCTTCTCGATATAATTACTCCTACGGTCGTAATCACTACCATTGACGTAATTTCACTCTGTATGTTCATTTTTTGCTTCTCCAAAAAAATGAACCAAAAAAGGAGACTTTTATGAGGTGTTTTTTAAGGCGGCTAAAAAAAGCCTTCTTAAAAACCATGYCCAAAACTGCGCGTCGYTCCTAAGGTCACTCCTGTTCTCGCAGCTTTTGAACATATATACTGCATAAAAGACAGTCTTCGATTTGAAATTATCGATTGTACAGAGTTTATATTTTCAATACCTTTAGCAGTACTCTGAACGTTATCATCACCACTTGTTTTTACTTTTTCTTAAAAAAACACCCCCCTATATTGAACAGATAAACAAGCACTTAGATAAAAGTATCTATAAAAATCAGGTGTATTTAAAATTTTTACTAAAATTAAGAACAGGAAAACAACAGTACTTCCTGTTGACCTTCTTCAGCTATAAAAAGACAATACGGCTCCAAGTATCAACTCCTATAAACTTCCGCTACTTTAAAAAATATTCCTTAATTCTACTTTCTAAATCTTCTTATATACACTACCATAAACACTCAATACCCCCATTAATAGACACCTACAATATCTTTTACAGCATTGTTGTCAAATCCTGTTTAATTAAGTAAAATACTCTCGCTACTCTACCACATAGAAAACTACAAAACACACTCAAAGTACAAAACAAAAACAATACACCTCCCACCCCTAAAGACATCTCATGAGCTCATACACAGATAGTTGTTTGTTTTTTTTATTATATTTACATAATTCAAAAAAAATAAACTATGAAAGTAAAACACATTATTCTTACAGTTTTCCTGAGTATTTTCACCCTATCATGTAGTGAAAATGAAACAATTGAACAACAACCAACAAGAGAGACAACAGTTACTAATGATGAACCTCTAAGCGAGGCCAATATTAATGCAATCATTGAAGAATCTCTTTCAGCAC
Organism: Flavobacteriaceae bacterium; assembly: GCA_002400885.1. Classification (GTDB taxonomy): domain Bacteria; phylum Bacteroidota; class Bacteroidia; order Flavobacteriales; family Flavobacteriaceae. The sequence goes on along the minus strand of NVRM01000022.1, from coordinate 1,897 downwards.
ATGGAACTTTTAGTTGGGAAGATGTAGACGACCATACCTTATGGAGTGCACTAGTCCATGGAGAGAAAATTCTTTCCATAGGTTATGGTAAAAAAGGAGCGCATTTTTCTTCCAGCCCAAATGCCCAACTAACAAATCTTAAAAACAAATTACTCGCCATTGTAACCAAGAGCGAAGGACTCAGTAAAGAAAATGCAACAATCACAGACTACAATGTAATTAACGTATTGGATGTACAAGTAGATAAACTAAGTACGATCAAAAAACTTAGGAACACGAAAGGTGTTCGCTACATAGAGCCTATTGGATATTCTACATTCTCTACTAAATCATCGTCTTCTTTATTCAATGGTTCTGGATGTTCCCAAGAAGGAGATGACATATATAGTTCCGACTACACAACCACCGCTCCCAATAACGCAAAAATATCTTGGAATCTAAACCTCCACAATATCCCGAGCGCCTGGAGGTACTCCACAGGAAAAGGAATTACTGTAGGACTTATTGATACAGGCATCTCTAAAAGCCAAACACTTCTTAATCCCTCAGGTTTCAATGATGGATATTCCTACGGTAGAACGGTAGAAAAATACGGAACCTTTATTGATTCTTTTTGGTGGTGGTCTTCTAATTATGATGGACCTCATGATTTATGTGGGCATGGAACTTCTATGGCCTCCATTATCGCTGCTCCAAGAAATGACAATGGGCAAGCAATAGGAGTTGCATACAACTCTAATTTAATTGCCTACAGAGCTACTGAAGATGTAGTACTAAACGATTACCACGAGCGAAAGGGAGTCACTAAAGCGTTGATACAACTTGCAAACCGGAGCGATGTAAAAATAATATCAATGTCTGTTGGATACTTATGGAGTATTGGAAACATCCGAGACGCCATTAAATACGCCCACAGTAGAGGAAAATTAATTTTTGCAGCCGGAGGAACTTCTACAGCTTATACTACCTGGTACGGTGTCATATTCCCTGCCTCTATGAGCGAAACCGTAGCGATTACAGGGGTTAAAGACACATCAAACTACCAAGACTGCGAGACATGCCATAGTGGTTCAAAAATAGATTTCACCATTATTATGGAACGCGCAAATAACACAAACCGTCATGTACTTACATTAGGTTTTTACAATGGTCAAGAAAACTATGTCGGAGGTTCTTCTTCTGCTACGGCTACCACCGCAGGAATTGCAGCTTTAGTATGGGCAAGGCACCCTACATGGACAAAGAATCAAATTTTACAAAAACTAAAACAATCTGCTGAATTTTACCCGTATAAAAGTTCGAGATTCGGATATGGAAATATCGATGCTTTACGCGCGGTTCAATAACAAATAATACCAAACACATTGCTCCTAAAAAAGGTAGCGATGTGGTTGGTATTACAACACTGTGGCTTCGTCTGAATCCCGTAATAATTTTGAAAACACGTATTCGAGGGCTCACCACACAATCCCTCCAAATTACACCCCACAAAAAAAAGCCTCCCCATAATGGGAAGGCTTTATTTTTATAAAAGTCAGTAAAAAACTATTCTTTTACTTCTTCAAAATCTACATCTTGAACATCTTCAGTTTCTGGCTTTGCATCTTCTGCAGGCGCTCCACCTTTAGCTGCTTCTTCTGCTTTGTACATCTCTTCAGAAGCATTTTTCCATGCTTCGTTGATTGCTTCCATTGCAGTATCAATTAATGTAATATCTTTTGCTTCGTGTGCTTTTATCAATTCAACTAAAGCAGCTTCGATTGGTGTTTTCTTATCATCAGATAATTTTTCACCAAACTCTTTTAATTGCTTTTCTGTTTGGAAAATCATAGAGTCAGCTCCGTTGATTTTTTCAGCAGTTTCTTTCGCTTTCTTATCAGATTCAGCATTTGCTTCA
>NVRM01000021.1 GCA_002400885.1 Flavobacteriaceae bacterium | reverse complement strand
TCCATCACCTGTAGCAAAAGACAATCCAATCCCTATAATCGTAATTAAAATCCCTGTGATAATTCCACTTAAAGGTTTTAATTTCATTACGGCGGTAGAKACTAAKATTTGRAATAAAATGATAAATCCAGAATCCAATACRATAAACATTTCAGGAGCWATWGTYCCKTCTTTAGTTCCAAAWGCTTGKGCTAAGTATGGAGAMAYATTACTYAATGARTCATATAATAAGCTGGTGTTAATCCATTGTTCTATATAGTTAGGYAGGGTGTAAAACAAYTGGTTAAACATAGTCCAAAAACCWACCATRATRATTAAAAACAAGGTTARTYTWATGTCRSATARKGCWKYMMMWATRTKTTTTAAKGATGTTWWTARWGTMGTMCCTAAACTTTCTGTAGATTTTTCTCTTTCTGGYTCTTTGTATAAAAACAATACAAGAATTAAATTTACTGCAATSGCAGARGCAGCCATTAAAAARACGATATTCCACCCGTATTCTTCTCTTAATTTAGAWGAAAAGATAGGACCTAGGAAACCACCTACATTTACCATCATATAAAAAATACCAAACCCAATAGAAGAAGTCTCATCCGTTGTTGTTTTTGTAACCGTTGCAGAGATTACAGGTTTGAATAAAGCCGCACCCACAGCAATAAATAAGAAGGAAGCATATACCATAGCATAGCCCGTTACTTGTCCCATTATGAGGTATCCAGATCCTAAGATTAAGTATGCAATAATTAATATTTTACGATAACCAATTCTGTCGGCCAATGCCCCAGTGATAATCGGTAATAAGTAAAGCACAAAAGTAACAGAACCCATCAATGCTCCTTTTTCTATTTGAGAGAAGCCAAGTCCTCCTGTATCTACAGAGGCAGTTAAATAGATTGCCAATACTGCAAATAAACCATACCATGCCCATCTTTCAAAAAGCTCCATGGTGTTCGCCACCCAAAATGCTTTGGGGAATTTCTTAAATACTTCTGTGAATTTCATTTTGTTTGTTTTTATGGTTAAAAAAAACTCCTATAATTTCTTATAAGAGTTTTTGAATTTTAGTTTAAACTCCTTTTGTTACTACCTAATACCGTGTAGTAATTTGTTTATTAGAGGAGATATAATCATGATGCTAATTCCGATACCAATGGCAGCGTATCCCATGGTACTGTAAACATCTACATATTTTGCAAGTCCTTCCGCAGCGGATAGTTCCACTCCGTCTCCTTCGCCACCTGTCATAGTCGCTAGGATTCCAGCAAGGTAATTAGCTCCTGCTAAAGATAAGAACCAAACACCCATTAAGGTTCCTGATAGGTGAGAAGGTGCTAATTTAGTTACCATAGATAATCCGATAGGAGAGATAAACAATTCTCCAGTGGTATGTAACATATATAAAAAACCTAAGGTCCATAATGGAACTCTAAAAGCTTCGTCTACAAATTCGTTTCCTACCAATAGGACTAAGTATCCCAATCCTAACTGAACAATTCCCAATCCAAATTTCATTGGAATAGAGGGGTTTTTCCCTATTGCAGATAATTTAATCCACATCATAGAAAAGATAGATCCAAAAATGATGATGTATAATGGGTTGAAAAATTGCGTATTTCCTGCCGTTAATGTAAAACCAAAAACTTCCCTGTTTACATTGTTGTTTGCAAATACAGTTAAGGAAGTACCTGCTTGTTCAAACAATGCCCAGAAGACAACATTAAAAACACATAAGATTAAAAATGCAATCATTCTGTGAAGCAATACCTTGCCTCCTTTAACTCCTTCGATCATTAAATAAACGATAATTCCTATTCCGACAACTCCTAGGACATAGCCCACAAGTGAATTGTGGTTTACTAAAAAGTAAATTCCAGGAATAATAGCTAAAGACGCTAAATAGATAGCATATTCTGTAGAGATAATACCGAATACCTTTTCTTTTAATTTTTCCTCAGATGGAGGTAAGGCTTTTGCTATAAAGTGTTTTTGTCCTGCAATAAAGAAAACCAATCCTAAAAGCATTCCGAAACCTGCCAATCCAAATCCGTAATGGAATCCGTAAGTTTCTCCTACATATACACAAATAGTAGTGGCAAGTAGCGCACCGATGTTAATCCCGATATAAAAAATGGTAAAACCAGAATCCCTTCGTGGGTCATCATCCTCATATAACTTCCCTACAATACTGGAAATATTAGCTTTAAAGTATCCACTCCCAATTATTAAGAATCCCATTCCCCAAAATAGCATTTCCATGCCTCCGGCGATGATGAAAATTTCACCAATAAACATTAAGACTGCTCCAAAAATTACAGCTTTCCGATAGCCTAAATATGCATCAGCAATTTTACCTCCTAGTACGGGAGCTAAATAGATTAATGCAGCATAAGCACCGTAAATTAAAAAAGAATCATCTTTTTTTACTAATAATATTTGTATTAAGTAAAGAGTTAATAAGCCTCTCATTCCATAAAAACAGAATCGTTCCCACATCTCTGACATAAATAGTACGTAGAGACCCTTTGGATGTCCTTGTTGAATTTGATTTTCAGTCATAATAATTGTAAATTAAGTTTTAATCGATTTAACCTTTTATTTTGAAACCTTTTCTTTTTTCTTAGCACCTAAATTTTCCTCGATAAACGAAGTCATTTTAGTATATAAATGTAATCTTGTATTTCTTCCTTTGTAAATTCCGTGCGTACGGTCTGGATAAATTGCCATGTCAAATGGCACATTGGCGGCAATTAAGGCATTGGTCAATCGCATGGCGTTTTGTACATGCACATTGTCATCACCCGAACCGTGTACCAATAAATACTTTCCTTTTAATTGGTCGGCATAATTAATAGGGGAGTTCTCGTCATAACCAGCTTGGTTTTCTTGTGGAGTACGCATAAAACGTTCTGTGTAAATAGAGTCGTAAAATCTCCAGCTTGTAACTGGTGCTACGGCAATCGCCATCTTAAATATTTCACTTCCTTTCATCAAGCAGTTGGTACTCATATGTCCTCCAAAACTCCAGCCCCAAATCCCTACTTGGTTTTCGTCTATATAACTGCGTTCGGCCAATTGTTTGGCTGCTGCTATTTGGTCTATAGTTTCATATTTAACTAAGTTTAAATAAGTCACTTTCTTAAAGTCAGCTCCTTTAAAGCCAGTTCCTCTACCATCTACACACACGATGATGTATCCTTTTTGTGCCAAATGCTGAAACCAATAATCGTTAGATCCATTCCAACTATTTTTTACAGATTGAGAACCAGGTCCTGAATATTGGGTCATAAATAATGGATACTTTTTTGTAGCATCAAAGTTGGCTGGTTTTAATATCCAAGCATTAAATGTGCCTCCGTCTGTAGTAAGGGTAAAGAACTCTTTTTTAGATAAGTTGTAAGAATTTAATTTTTCTTGTAGTTTTTCATTGTTTAATACTTCTTTTAATAGGGTTCCTTTACCATCGTGCAAAGTGTAAATTGCAGGGGTATTGCTGTCCGAAAAAGTATTGATAAAATAGTTGAGGTTTTTGCTAAATGAGGCATTGTTGGTTCCAGAAGCATTGCTCAAACGTTTTTTTTCTGTTCCGTCTAAGCCAATAGAATAAATGGTTCTGTTGATAGAGCCGTCTTCTACAGATTGATAATACACTGTTGCAGTATCTTCATTAATTCCATAAAAATTGGTCACTTCCCAATTCCCAGTAGTTACTTGGTTTTTTAATTTTCCTGCAGGACTATAATGATAAATATGGTTATAACCATCGCCTTCGCTGGTCCATATAAAACTATTGTCTTTTAGAAAGGTCAAATTATCGTGAATATCCACATATGCCTTGTCGGTTTCGTTTAAAATCACGCTGGCTTTATTATTTTTTGCATTTACAAAAAACAAGTTTAAATTATTTTGATGTCTGTTTAAGGTAGTTGCCGATAAAATATTGGCATCCTTGGTCCATTGTATTCTAGGGATATATTCGTAATCACCTAAGTCAATTTGAACTGTTTTTTTCTTTTTTAGATTGTAAATATGTAAACTAACGGCTGCATTTTTCTCTCCTGCTTTTGGATATTTAAAGACTTGCTGTGTTGGGTACAAATCGTTTCCAGTAAGATTCATGGAAAATGTAGGAACTTCCGATTCGTCAAAACGGATAAAAGCGATTTTTTTACTGTCCGCACTCCAATCAAAGGCACGTACAAAAGCAAATTCTTCTTCGTATACCCAGTCACAAATACCGTTGATAATGGCATTTTTTTGACCGTCGGAAGTGATAGGGCTACTTTTCCCTGTGATTAAGTTTTTGATGTAAATATTGTTACCCTTGGCATAGGCTATTTTTTTGCTGTCTGGAGAAAAAGTTGGTTCTTGAATTGGTGCTTCATCTATTTTAATCAAACTTTTTGTAGCAATATCGTAGACATAAAAAATACCGATAGTTGAATGTCGGTATATTTGTTTTGAATTTACGCCTAAAATAAGTTTTGTTTCATCGTTGTTAAACGTATATGTTTCAAAATAATTAATAGCGACTAAATTATTACTGTCTACAATAGTGGCTATTTTTTCTAAGCTTGCATAACTATATTTATCTACGGAAGTACTACGTGTTTCTCTGTCAAAATTAAGTAAGGTGTAATAATTACCATTCATAGAATTGAGAGCGTTCATTCGTTCCGTTCTAAATTCACCATTCCAAATGTTTTCTAAACTAATATCGCTTTTTTGGGCAGTTGCAATAAAAGAAATTGCAATTAGGAGTGCTGTGATTTTCTTCATCTAAATTCATCTATTAAAGTGATGCCAAGTTTAAGCAAATTTTAGCACTTTAGAGCTGCGATACATCATTTTTTTAACAAAAAAGGCGAGATTAATTATTCCTTAGATGGAAAAAATTACCTTTGTAAATTATAAATACAATAATATAATGCCAAAAACAGTAAGCGGATTTTCCAAATTTTCAAAAGAAGAGAAATTACAATGGATGTTGACCTCATTTTTTAATGGTGATACACGTGTTGAAAAGACCTTGAAACAATACTGGAATAAAAATGAAGTATTGCAGGATTTACACGATGATTTTATTGAAAATACATTGAGTAATTTTTACATGCCTTTTGCGATTGCTCCTAATTTTAAAATCAACGGAAAAGACTATGCAGTACCTATGGTTACCGAAGAAAGTTCTGTAGTAGCTGCCGCCTCTCTAGTGGCAAAGTTTTGGAGTACCCGTGGTGGTTTTAAAGCGGAAGTTATTGCCAGTGAAAAAATAGGACAGGTGCATTTTATGTACCAAGGTGCTACCGAGGATATTCTCGCTTATTTTGAGCAAAAAAAAGCCGATTTATATAAGGTTACGGAAGGTATTACTAAAAATATGCGGAAACGTGGTGGTGGTATTTTAGACATAGAAATCCGAGATAAAACTGCTAAACTTGCTAATTATTATCAATTGCATATCACTTTTGATACTAAGGATAGTATGGGAGCTAACTTTATCAATTCTTGTTTGGAAGCGATTGCGAACGAATTTGAAAACGACAGCATTTCTATAGTCATGAGTATTCTTTCTAACTATGTGCCAAATTGCTTGGTACGTGCAGAAGTAAGTTGTCCTGTGAGTGATTTATATGCTGAAAATTCAGTGGAATTTGCAGAGAAGTTTAAGCAAGCGATTCAGATTGCAGATATAGAACCACACCGTGCAGTGACGCATAATAAAGGAGTAATGAACGGTGTAGATGCCGTTATTTTAGCTACAGGAAACGATTTTAGAGCCATTGAAAGTGGGGCACATGCCTATGCTGCAAAATCGGGTTCATATAAAAGTTTGACACATTGTGAAATTAAAGAGGGTGTTTTTAAATTTTGGATAGAAATTCCCTTAGCAGTGGGGACTGTGGGTGGTTTAACAGGGTTACATCCCTTGTCTAAATTGAGTTTAGAGCTATTAGGAAGTCCGTCAGCACAAGAGTTAATGATGGTAGTAGCCGTGGCTGGTTTGGCGCAAAACTTTGCAGCTTTACGAGCCTTAACAACTACAGGGATTCAAAAAGGGCATATGAAAATGCACCTGACTAATATGATCAAACAATTAGGGGCTAGCCCAGAAGAGAAACAGTTCTTAATTTCCTATTTCGAAAATAAAACAGTGACCCATAATGCCGTAGTTGAAGCCTACGAAAAAATGACGAAAGTCTAAATTATTAATAAAATCCCCTTATGTTGGAAAGATATTATAGTCACGGAAAATTATTATTAACAGGAGAATATGTGGTGTTAGATGGTGCAAAAGCATTGGCTTTACCTACACGTTTTGGTCAAGATTTAGTAATTCAAAAACTGAAAGAGCCTGTATTGTTATGGGAAAGTTACGACCATCAAGGAAATTGCTGGTTAAAAGCAACATTTGAATTGCCGAAAATGCGTATCGTCTCTGCAGATTTCGAATCAGAAGAAGATGGAGGGAAGGACCGGTTGGCAGAAAGACTTTGGGAAATATTACAGGCTGCAAGGGAGCTTAATCCTACGTTTTTAAATTCAACTCAGGGGTATTTAGTGAAAACTACCTTAGAGTTTTCTCAAGATTGGGGCTTAGGTAGCTCCTCTACATTGATAAACAATGTGGCAGAATGGGCACAAGTAAGTCCTTTTGAATTGTTAGAAAACACCTTTGGAGGAAGCGGCTACGATATTGCAAGTGCTCAGAATGATGCTGCGATCGTCTATAAAAGGAATGGAAGTAATCCGCTGGTTGAAATGGTAGATTTTAATCCCTCGTTTCAAGAAAATCTCTATTTTGTACATTTGAATGTAAAGCAAAATAGTAGGGCAGGAATACGTAGGTATCAACAATATAAAGAAGGCGCGTTAATTCAAGTTTTTCAAGAGATTAATGCCATTACAAAAGCAATGATTTCTGTAAATAAACTAGAGGGATTTGAGAAATTATTAAAAGAACACGAGGCCATTATAGGGCAAGTGATAAAAAATAAACCTGTTCAAGAATTGCTGTTTAGCGATTATTTTGGGCAGACAAAAAGCTTAGGAGCATGGGGTGGCGATTTTATAATTGCTACAGGTAACGAAAAAACCCCTGCTTATTTTAAAAATAAAGGATTTGAAACAGTGGTGTCGTATAAAGATATGATACTTAAAAAATAGATAGTTTAGGAAATATGAAGAAATTTGTAATTATAGGAGGAGGAGCAGCAGGGTTTTTTGCAGCAATCAATGCAGCAGAATTAAACCCAGACTTGGACATCACTATTTTGGAAGCAAGCGGACACGTTTTACAAAAAGTAAAAGTATCAGGAGGTGGAAGATGTAATGTCACCAACGCTTGTTTTGAACCGAAAGAGTTGATTAAGTTTTACCCGCGTGGTGCCAAGGAATTACTAGGTCCCTTTCATCAGTTTATGACAGGAGATACAATGGAATGGTTCGAAAATCATGGAGTTCCTATGAAAATCGAGTATGATAATCGTGTGTTCCCAGAAGCGAACACCTCACAAGCCATCATCGATTGTTTTTTAGAACAGGTAGAAAAACATAACATTAAGGTGTTAAAAAAACACCGTGTACAGGCAGTGACTAAAAATGGCGCTACTTTTAAAATAAAAACGTCAGAACAACCTTTTGAAGCCGATTATTTAATGATCGCCACTGGGAGTACACCTAAAATGTGGGACATCGTAGAGAACTTAGGGCATAGTATTGTTAAGCCAGTACCTTCGTTATTTACGTTTAACGTGCAACACCGCTTGTTAGAAGGGATTCCAGGTTTATCAGTGCCTTATGCATCGGTAAAAGTATTGGGTCAAAAACTGGAGGAATCAGGACCCTTGTTAATTACGCATTGGGGCTTAAGTGGTCCTGCTGTTTTAAAATTATCAGCTTGGGGTGCCAGAAGTTTGGAGGAGCAACAGTATCAATTTGATATCGAAGTAAACTGGATTTCTAAACGCAAAGAACATGTGATGGAAACCTTGCGAAGATTCAAGAAAACACAGCCTAAGAAACAAGTAAGTATCAGGTCTGCATTTGAAGACGTTCCAAAACGTTTATGGGTAAAAATAGTACTTACTGCAAACATTCCAGACCAATGTCAATGGGCGCAACTAAGTAATAAAGATTTAGAATCCTTAACGCAGCAATTAACAGCTTGTAAATTACGTGTAAACGGAAAAAGTACTTTTAAAGAAGAGTTTGTAACAGCAGGAGGGATTGATTTAAAAGAAATTAACTTCAAACGTTTTGAAAGTAAAAAACACGAGAACTTGTTTTTTGCAGGCGAAATATTAAATATTGATGCCATTACTGGTGGATTTAATTTCCAGAATGCGTGGACCGGAGGATGGGTTGTAGCGCAATCTGTGGGGTCGGATATATAATTGTTAATCAGCAGTTAATACAGACTCAAATATTACTGAAGTGCGGCACTGTTTTTATGACTTAAAACAGTGCCGCATTTTTTTTGTTCTTTACTACTATTCTTTGTGATCGGTAATCTTCGAGGGGGATTTTTAACCTGTAGGATACGATAGCTACGGCGATTCTGGAAACTCTAATAACCATGACAATAATAGATTTGTATCACGAAATGTCCCCTCTTGGGAATACGTCTTTTTATAGGGGATTTTATAATCCTACGTATACCAATAAAGCACCCTCACGAATCGAAATTTCGATGCTGTCATCAATGGCAGTATTTCTAGTTCCTATCCGTTGACCAAATGTAAGGGATTCATTATTTAAAGGATATAAAAGCCCTTTTGTAATAATTCCAGTAGCAGTAGGGAAAGGGATTAAGGATACAATTTTTCCTTTAACATCGTTTTTAGTAAATGTTTGATCAATAAAAACATAGGAACCATAGTCATCAAAAAACCGTAGATTAAGATGGTCTTTCCATTGCAATGCGGTACTTATATTTCCTAAAAAATGATCTTGCTCCCTGCCACTTGCGCCATACACGTCAATGTTTTTATAGCCTCTTTCTTTTAGAATAGTTAGTGTCTTATGAAAATCGGCAAAATTTTGATCGTAGGTGTTTATGGCTTCTATGTGGGTTGGGATCTTGTCTATGGAGTCAAAATCACCGGTTACTAAGTCTGGTTCAATTCCTAGTTTTACAAAGTGATTGTAAGCACCGTCCACAGCACAAACAATTTTGTAGTTTTTTAAATCGGGAAATTTAGACGGAGGAGTTCCGTTTAGGAGTATAAAGGCAGTAGTTGATTCCATGCGGTAAAAGTAGCTAAAATTAAAATGTCATGCGTGTTTTTTGAATCATATAGCATAGATACTAAAAAAAGCCCTTCAAATAAATGAAAGGCTTTTGAGAAATCGAATTTTTTTGTTGAAATATTATTTAGTAGCAACCTCTTTTACACGGTTTACAGTATCTAATTTTGACAATGTAAGTCTAACAATACTATCGCTTGTCGCAAGTAAATCATGTGCAATATTGGCGTCTAAAGATAAAATATCTCCTTTTACAAGGTGTAATGTTTCACCCAATACACCAAAGTCTAAGGTGCCTTCAAACATTTCAACGGTTATAGGGAATTTAGTTTTGTGTTCTTTCATTTCCTGTCCCGCTTTCATCACTACACGTACTTCCTTCGAAGTGTCGGTGTCTAACAATGCGGTAATCACAGGTTTATTGTCGTCGTATCTTAAGTCTTTAAGTAAAGATGTTGTTTTCATATCATGTAGTTTATAAAGCAAAGATAGTATTATTTACTCAATAAAAGACATTTTAGTCTTTTATTTTTAATTGGATAAAATCCGTGTATATTTGCGGAAACAATTTAAGCATGACGGAACGTAATTTTATCCCAGAAAAATTAAGTAGTATTCAAGAAAAAGGACAATGTACTTGGAAGTCTCCAAGCAATATAGCCTTGGTTAAATATTGGGGTAAAAGTGATCCGCAGTTGCCAAAAAATCCTTCTATAAGTTTTACATTAGATGCTTGCCATACGATTACGACTTTATCTTTTAAGCAGAAGGAAGTAAAGGATGATGTATTTAGCTTCGATATATTTTTTGAAGGTAAAAAGAAGGAAGATTTTAAGCCCAAGATTACCAGTTTTTTTGAGCGTATAGAAATTTATATGCCATTTTTAAAAGCATATTATTTTGAAATTCATTCGGAGAATTCCTTTCCTCATAGCAGTGGGATTGCGTCGTCTGCAAGTGGATTGAGTGCGATTGCTTTGTGTTTAATGAGTATGGAAAAATTGATGAATCCTTCTATGGAGTCGTCTTATTTTAATCAAAAAGCTTCGTTTTTAGCGCGTTTGGGCTCAGGAAGTGCGGCCAGAAGTATTGAAGGGGAATTGGTTGTATGGGGGACACATGCAGAGGTCGCCGGAAGTTCTAATTTGTACGGAGTAACTTTAGAGCAAGCTGTACATCCTGTCTTTAAGAAGTATCAGGATACTATTTTATTAGTAGATAAAGGAGAAAAAGTAGTCTCAAGTACGGTAGGACATCAATTAATGCATAAGCACCCTTTTGCAGCACAGCGTTTTGAGCAGGCGAGTCAGAATTTGTCAGCAATGTTAGCGGTATTAAAAGAAGGTGATTTAGATCGGTTTATAGAAATCGTAGAGAGTGAAGCCTTGACTTTACACGCCATGATGATGACTAGCATGCCGTATTTTATATTGATGAAGCCTAATACCATGGAGATTATTCAGAAAATTTGGGACTTTAGAGCCAGTTCAAAGTTACATGTCTGCTTTACATTGGATGCCGGGGCAAATGTACATGTATTGTATCCCGAGAAGGAGAAAGAAGCAGTGCTTGAATTTATTGAAAACGAGTTAGTTGACTTTTGTCAAAAAAAACATTATATTTGTGATAGCGCTGGAAATGGTGCAGTATGTTTAAAAAAAGAAGCTCTAAGCTCCACAAAATTAGAAAAATAATAATTATTTTCATATATATATAAACAGTCGGTTATCTACGTAGTTTGAGGATAGTTATTAGTAATATTAACCTAAAACTTTATGATATGAAGACACGTAAATTATTATTGGTATTAGTAACTTTTTTAATGGTAAACGGGCTCTTAGCTCAGGAAAACACAGTGTGGTTTGATTCTAATTGGAAGACCACAGTGGAGGGGAGTGCTATGTATTATAGGCCTAATCCTGAAAAAACACCAAATGGATATTGGTTGGTAGATTATTATACTTCAGGAGTTATGCAAATGGAAGGCTTGTCTAGAGCGTTAGAAAACGACATCTTTGAAGGCCAAATTAAGTGGTATTTTGAAAACGGAAAAATACATCAAACAATTTTTTATTCAGAAGGTGTTTTAAATGGTTCTCGTAAGATCTATTACAGGTCAGGTAAGCTTAATAATGAACGTTACTATGTGATGGGGAAGCTAAAAGGAGACTATGTTGAGTTTTATGAATCGGGTGCTAAGAAGAAAGAAGGAAGTTATAAAAATGGAGAGAAGAGTGGTAAATGGCATGTATTTTATGAAGATGGTGAAGTAAAAGTAACAGGAATGTATGAGAAAGGACAAAAGGTAGGGGAATGGAAACAGTTTTATTACGATGGTTCGTACGAATAAGAATCGTCTCGTATAATTGTATGTTGTTATAAAATAGTATATTTGTATTGCTTAAGCCTATAAAATTGAAATGAAAGGACCACTTTTTTACGCAAAAATATTACTATTTGGTGAATATGGAATTATTAAAGATTCCAAAGGATTGGCCATTCCTTATAATATGTATCAAGGTGCATTAAAGGATGCTGATAAAGACACGGCCATTGCAAAGGAATCCAATGCTAATTTGAGTAAATACCATGCGTATTTACTGGAATTACAAATGGGGGGTGCTTCTTTGGTGAAGTTTGATTTACACAAATTTAAAAGTGATTTAGATGCAGGAATGTACTTTGATTCTAGTATTCCACAAGGATATGGGGTCGGGAGTTCAGGCGCATTAGTGGCTTCTATTTACGATAAATATGCCTTTGATAAAATTACCGTCTTAGAGAATTTAACACGAGATAAGTTGTTGGGTTTAAAAGAGGTTTTTGGACAGATGGAATCTTATTTTCATGGGAAAAGTTCGGGATTAGACCCCTTGAATAGCTATTTGAGCTTGCCGATACTCATTAATTCTAAAACAAATATAGAGCCTGCAGGAATTCCTTCACAACAGGAAGGTGCAGGAGCAGTGTTTTTATTGGATTCAGAGATTGTTGGAGAAACAGCACCTATGGTGAATATTTTCATGAATAAGATGAAAAACGAAGGCTTTCGTAACATGTTGAGTAAAGAGTTTACCGTGTATACGGATGCTTGTATTGATGATTTTTTAAATGGAAATGTGAGTTCATTATTTGGAAATGTAAAGAAATTATCGAAAGTAGTCTTGACAAATTTTGAACCGATGATTCCTAAGAATTTTCGAAAAATTTGGCAACGAGGAATTGATACCAACGATTATTATTTGAAATTATGTGGTTCTGGTGGAGGTGGATATATTCTAGGATTTACTCAGAATTACGAAAAGACAAAAGTCTTATTAAAAGAATACAAATTAGAATTAGTCTATCGCTTTTAAGAAGAGATCGTACTAGTTTATCATTTTAAAGCTCATTTTAGCGTGTATTTTCCATGGATTTATTAGAAATGACGAAAAATAACAATAGGAATAAAGCGCCATTTTTATATAAAATGCTGAGCATGCTTTCTGTGGTTAGAGGTTATAATATTTTTTTAATCGTAGTTGCTCAATACTTGGCAGCAATATTTATCTTCTCGAGAGAAAGATCCCTGCGTTTTGTTTTATTAGATCTGCAGTTGTATTTAATTGTACTTGCAACGATCTGTGTGGTAGCTGCAGGCTATATTATCAATAACTTTTACGATACTGAAACCGATAGAATTAACCGTCCGGAGAAGTCAAAATTAGATGCCTTAGTCAATCAGAAAACAAAATTAAAAATTTACTTCTTATTTAACTTTTTAGGTGCTTTTTTTGCCGTATTTGTTTCTTTAAGAGCAGCCTTGTTTTATTCAGTTTATATATTCCTTATTTGGTTTTATTCTCATAAACTGAAGCGATACCCTTTGGTGAGTATGTTTGCAGCAGCGATTCTGGCCTTGTTACCCTTTTTTGCAGTGTTTGTCTATTATAAAAATTTTTCTGAAGTGATCTTTGTACATGCTTCGTTTTTGTTTTTTATATTGTTGATTAGAGAACTGGTGAAAGATTTGGAGAAAATAAAAGGAGATGTACTTCAAAACTACCAAACCATTCCTATAAAATATGGAGAGTATTTTACGAAAATGTTGATAAGCTTAATCGTATTCCTAACCTTAAACCCCGTGTATTTCTTATTGCGTGTTTATGATGTAGGGGGGATGAAATATTATTTTTATTTAAGTATCATCGCTTTGATAGGCTTTACTATTGCCTTATGGTTTAGTTCTTCCAAACAACATTATTTGAGGTTACATGTCTTATTAAAATTATTATTGCTGATCGGAGTTTTTAGCTTGTGTTTGATTGATTATTCGGTGCTGATAAATCGGATCTTAACTTTTTAAACTAATCGATTGTAAATCAATGGTTCTAATACTATTGAGATCTCGATAATTTATAGTACTTTTGCCAAAATTTTTATAAATGAATTCAACGAATAAATCGTCGCGAGGACGACAAGAAAAGTCTACTGAATCTAAGAGACCAAGCACTCAGGGAGGTTTTAAAAGAAAATCAAATAATTACCGTGCGAATCCCAATAACGTAAAACACTTTAAAAAGGAGAGAGAAGTAAATACTCCCGTTAAGAAAGTGGGTGATGGAATTCGATTGAATAAATACATTTCCAATGCTGGTATTTGTTCTCGAAGAGAGGCAGATGTATTTATCAAAGCAGGAAGTGCTACCGTAAACGGGAAAATCATTACAGAAATGGGTTTTCAGGTGATGCCTGGAGATGAAGTTCGTTTTGATAATACTCAGATCAACCAAGAAACAAAACGCTATATTTTACTGAACAAACCTAAAAATTTCATCACCACAATGGATGATGATAGAGGGCGTAAAACAGTGATGGATTTGATTCAAAATGCTGCTAAGGAACGTATTTATCCTGTAGGAAGATTGGATAGAAACACCACCGGTTTACTTTTGTTTACAAACGATGGTGAATTGGCAAAGAAATTAACACATCCAAAACATAACATTCAAAAAATATACCACGCATCTTTAGATAAGAAATTCGCTATGTCGGATTTACATAAAGTTTCTGAAGGATTTATGTTGGAAGGACGTCCTGTGATTGTAGATGATATTTCTTACATAAAAGACCAACCAAAAACAGAAATAGGAGTTAAAATCCATTCAGGAAGAAACAGAATTGTTCGTAAGATTTTTGAGAATTTTAACTATGCTGTTGTAAAACTAGACCGTGTTATCTTCGCAGGACTTACAAAGAAAAACTTGCCTAGAGGACATTATAGAGCCTTAACGCAACAAGAAGTAATCAATTTACATATGTTGTAAACTATTTTTATAGTTACACTAAAACCGAAGCCATGGCTTCGGTTTTTTTATATGTATTATATTTACTAAATTATCTTTTTTCAAAGTAATAATTAAATTATTATTTGCTTTTTTTAAAATATTGTATTTTTTTTCTATATTTGAGTTTGTATATTGAATATTTGATGCGACGGTGTTTTTATTAAAAAACAAGCCTATGTTTATGAATAACTAAGGAGATCGAAGAATAATTGTAAAAATTTAACAAAAAAATTAAGAGAAATAAATGAGCTATTGACGGATTGTTTATTTATTTTGGGCCACTTAAAAACAATATTAAGTTGTATTAAACCCTTTTAGAATATTATGAAAAGAGTCATTGTAAAAAATAAAAAATTAACCCCTACAATACTGAAATTATTAATTGATAAATTTCCAGATGGTTACGGAATTAGAGATATCGTCCGATTTTCTAATGCTAAAGGGAAATATATTGAGGCATTGGAAGTACAGACCGAAGACATCATGTATTTAGTCATTGCCGATAATGCTTTAGAACGAACTATACTTCAGTTTTTAGAAGACGAGTAGCCTTAGTTTTATAAAAGGGCATTTTTTAAAATGCTCACAGGATGTTGTGCACGTTTATTTGTGCCGTCATATATTTGATGCCTACAACTGGTTCCTGCAGCCGCAATTAGGGTACTGGGTTCCATTTTTCTTATTTTGGGAAATAAGGAGTCTTCTCCTATCTGCATACTTAAATCATAATGTTCTTTTTCATAGCCAAAAGATCCTGCCATACCACAGCACCCTGTGTTTAAAATGGTAACGGTGTAGTTTTTAGGGAGGTTTAACATGTTGAAAGTAGGTGTTACACTACTTAAAGACTTTTGTTGGCAATGGCCATGAATTTTAATCTCTTTTTTTTCTGTACTAAATTGAGCACTCTTTATATGTCCTTTTTCTATCTCTAATTGAATGAATTCTTCAATTGTAAAAGTGTATTTAGAAATTGTTTTGGCTGCTTCTTGGTCATCGGCTAATCGGATATATTCATCCCTAAACGATAATATTGCAGAGGGCTCTATTCCTACTAAAGGCATATCTTCTTGGATCATTCCTTTAAAAATTTCCACGTTTTTGTCTGCTATTATTTTAGCTTTCGTCAACAGTCCTTTGGAGATAAAACTACGACCACTCTCTGTGTGATCTACATAGTGGATATTGTAACCCAGACCTTCTAGTAACTGTACGGTGTCTATTCCTACGGGCGAATCATAATAGTTGGTGAATTCATCACAAAATAGGACGAGATTTTTACTGTGAGTTTGAATGTTTTTTTTCTTGTGTTTAGAAATCCATTTTTTTAAGGTGATTTTCTGGAGGGCAGGAATACTTCTTTGAAGAGCTATCCCCATTATATTTTTTGAGAGCGAAGTGTTTAGTATAAAATTTGTAATGCCTGGAACAATACTTCCTATACCGTTCCAAAACACATTATGGGCAAACATATAGGTTCTAAATGGGATCCCATGTGTTTTGTAATATTGATGTAGGAATTCTGCTTTTAATGCTGCCACATCTACATTACTAGGACATTCACTAGCACAGGCTTTACAACTCAAACACAGGTCAAAGACTTCTTTAAGTTCTTTACTGTCAAAAGGGTTTTCTTTTGTAGTGTTTGTCAATACTTCTCGTAATGTATTTGCACGTGCTCTCGTGCTATCTTTTTCATTTCTTGTAGCTCGGTAACTAGGACACATACTACCTCCGGCACTAGATAACTTTCTACAGTCACCAGATCCATTACATTTCTCTGCCATTCTCAGAATTCCTAAACTATCGGAAAAATCTTGAATTGTTTCAGGTTCTGGAGTCTTGGCGTTCTCTTCGTAGCGTAAATTTTTATCCATTGGATACGCAGCGACAATCTTACCCTTATTGTAAACGTTATGCGGATCGAATATTGATTTTATTTTACATAGAATCTCATAGTTTTTGTCACCTATCATAAGTGGAATAAACTCGGCACGTACGATTCCGTCTCCGTGTTCTCCACTAAAAGATCCCTTGTATTTCTTTACCAATAGGGCTGTTTTATGGGTGATTTCTCTAAAAAGTACTACATCTTCTTTTTTCTTTAAATTTAAGATAGGGCGTAAGTGTAATTCCCCCGCTCCTGCATGTGCATAATAGACTGCTTTTTGACCAAAATCGTCCATCATTTTAGAAAATTCTACAATGTAAGCTGGTAAGTCTTCTAGTGCTACTGCGGTATCTTCGATACATGGAACGGCTTTTTTGTCACCTATAATATTACCTAATAAACCAAGTCCTGCTTTGCGTAATTCTATCACTTTTTTAATGTCATCGCCATAAAGTTTTGGAAATGCATAGCCGTAATTTAATGCTGTTAAGTCTTTGATTAATAAATCTGCTTTTTGCTCCGCTTCTTCCTGTGTGTTACAGCAAATTTCCAGCATTAAAATAGCTTCAGGGTCCTGCTGTAAGAAAAACCTATTTTTTGCTTGTTCTCTGTTGTTTTTAGTACAATCTAAAATGGTTTTATCCATCATTTCACACATGTACAAATTGTGTTTCATAGCCACAACTACAGCTTCTAAACTTTTATTTATACTGGTGAAATGAGCCGCTATAAGTATATTTTCAGAAGGGGGTAATGGATCTAAACTCAAGGTGATTTCTGTAGTAAAGGCAAGTGTACCTTCACTACCACACAGTAATTTTCCTAGATTAAATTTCTCGCTACTATTGCCAAATAACTCTGTTTCTATAAGTATATCTATCGCATAACCATTGTTTCTCCGGTGAATGTTTTTATGGGGAAATTCCGATCGGATTTCCTGTTGTACATCTTCAGGACTCAATAAGTCTACGATGTTTTTATAAATGGAGCTTTCGAAGCTCTTTCCTTTAGAAATTTCGTTAAATTCATCCTTAGAGACGTCTTTAAAAGTTACTTCTGAGCCATCACTCAATATGGTTTTTAAAGCGATTATTTTATCACGTGTCACCCCAAATTGTATAGAGGTCGTTCCCGAAGAATTATTACCTACCATACCTCCAATCATACAGCGATTACTGGTGGAAGTATTTGGACCAAAGAAAAGTCCGTGAGGTTTTAAAAATAAATTTAATTCATCTCGGATAAGCCCTGCCTGTACTGTGACGGTCTTGTTTTTTTTATCAAAATTTAAAATGTTGGTAAAGTGTTTGGAGATATCTACAATAATTCCCTCGCCAACGCACTGCCCTGCTAGGGAGGTTCCTGCAGCCCTTGGGATAAGTGTAGTCTTGGTTTCTTTGGCAAATTGAATCAATAACTTTAAATCAGCAGTTGTCTTTGGGATGGCTACTGCTTTTGGAAGCATGCGGTAGGCCGATGCATCTGTAGCATATATAATTGTATGTAAGGAGTCGGTAAAAATATCTCCTGAAAATTGCTGTTTTAATTGTTCAATAGCCTTCATTAGGGGTGTTTTAATTAGGGTGTATAGATGATTCCTCCACTGTGGTTCTTAGTTGCTCCAGTTACGGATTTTAAGCAGTTTACTTTATTTAAATCTCTTAAATAACCTAAGAAAGCAAAAATTAAGGCTTCCTTATAATTAATAATACTGGGGTCTGGGAGTACCATCGTTGTTTTTGTATGCTGCTGGATTCGCGCCATTAAAAACGTATTAAAAGCTCCTCCACCCGTAATTAAAAGAGTGTCGCTAGCCTTATTACTGGTTTTACTAGCTATTTGGATGGCACAATGCTCTACGTAGGTGCAAAGGAGGTCTGCCGTGGATAGTTTATGACTTTTTAAAATTGGGAATATGACATCAACCACAAATTCGTAGCCTAGAGATTTTGGTTTTGTGTCCATGTAAAAAGGGAGGGAATTGAGCTGGCTTAGCAATGGTTGGTGTATGCTGCCAGAAGCGGCTAATTGCCCTTTGTCATCATATTCCTTACCTAATGCACGCATGTACTCATTCATCACAATATTTGTAGGACAAATATCATAGGCCAATCGCTCGCCTCCATTTTGATGCGAGATATTTGCAAAGCCACCGATATTTAAACAGTACGTATATTCAGAAAACAGTAACATGTCACCTATAGGAACTAAAGGGGCTCCTTGTCCTCCCAAAGCAACATCGTGAATGCGRAAATYGCAAATAGTTTTYAKCTGYGTTTTATGGATAATYGCAGGTGTATTCCCTATTTGTAAGGTGTAATGTGCGGCTGGATTGTGAAATACGGTATGTCCATGGGARGCWATCAAATCTAGCKTWGTAATTTKTTGATCRCAAATGTATTGCTGWATGATATCACTTAGGAARAAACTATAATCAGTRTCTAATTTGGTGATTTCTTCCGCAGAAATACKAAAAGCATTTTTCAGTCTTTGYTGCCATTCCTTTGTRTATGARATSGTAGTTGCATGAATGATTTCGAAATGATATTCGTCTTCCTTKTYTATCTTTACATAAGCTAGGTCTATTCCATCTAGGGAAGTTCCGCTCATAACACCAATGATATAGGACGTTTTTTTCATGCTRTTTGTTTATTTTTGATAAGATTCGATGGCYTTTCTTACGCTTTTATAGGTYTGTAGTARCGCGATTGCTTCTGTTTCTTCTATRTTTAATTCCTCCATAACCATTCTAGCTCCACGGGCTACGAGTTTTATGTTRGAWAGTTTCATGTCTATCATTTTATTGCCATAGACCCTTCCTAATTTAATCATAACAGCAGTAGARATCATATTAAGCACTTGCTTTTGGGCAGTTCCYGCTTTCATACGAGTACTTCCTGTTAAGAATTCTGGACCTACGATAACTTCGATGGGATGTTTGGATACCGCAGCCAATGGRCTTTGAGTACTGCAGGTAATGCAGGCGGTAGTAATYCCTTTTTTATTGGCTTCTTTTAATCCACCTATTACGTAAGGTGTAGTTCCAGAGGCAGCAATTCCGATRAGAATATCGTTGTTCGAGATGTCGAATGCCATTAAGTCTTTAAAAGCCTGTGTAGGRTTGTCYTCTGCRTTTTCTACRGCCACTCTTAAGGCGCTGTCTCCTCCTGCAATTAATCCGATGATCCAATCRTGTGGAACACCAAATGTRGGAGGGCATTCAGAGGCGTCTAAGACACCTAGTCTTCCRCTGGTACCTGCRCCTATATAAAACAAGCGACCTCCTTGYTTCATTTTATCWACAATGGTATCTACTAAGATTTCKATTTTAGGAATTTCTTTTTCGATGGCCGCTGGAATGGTRTGGTCTTCTTTGTTGATGTTGGTTAATAAGTCAAACGAAGACATTTTTTCTAAATGRTCGTAATGGGAAGTTTGTTCKGTGGTTGGTTTATTTTYGTTCATTGGTTTTCTTTGCTAAKATTAACAATAGTATGGTGAGCACTGCATTTACAAATATGTTCATAAARCCYAAGTCAAAGTTRAAATAACTAATAAATAGGYTGTTTAAAAAGTAAGTAGCKATGGGKGCAAAAATACAAATATATGGTACGACCTTRTCTTTTATTTGGATTTTAGTRAAAATWCCCAATAAAAATAARCCTAGAAGTGGCCCGTAGGTGTAGCCTGCTACTTTAAAAATAATAGAGATAACATCTCCTGTACTGKTGGAGAATGCCATAATTATTAAAAAGACAATAATATTGAATGCCAGTAGKACTYGATTTTTTAATTTCTTTTTTTCAGGACTTGATTTTGTTGTAATCGACATAAAATCATGAGTRAAAGCYGTYGTYAATGCCGTTAAGGAAGAATCRACACTKGAAAATGCTGCCGCTGTAATCCCTAAAATAAAACTAATACTTGCTAAWAGACCAAAATGGTTAAGGGATAATGTMGGRAATAARGTRTCTGTATGAATAAATTTCCCRTCTTYCATTTCTAAATTGATRCCGTTTTTTTCAGCATATAAATAAAGCATWATACCGAGTCCTAGGAATAARAATTGYGTAATAGCCAATATAAAACTGAATGATAGTGCRTTTTTTTGCGCATCTTTTAAGTTTTTACATGTSAGTGTTTTTTGCATCATGTTTTGATCCAGTCCCATCATRGCWATGGCGATAAGAAYTCCGGAGATAAATTGCTTAAAAAAGTTACTTCCCGAATTAAAATCCCAATTAAAAACTTTGAAATAATCGTGATTTGAAACGGCGTTTACAGTATCTGAAAAAGTAAAATTTAATTCATTTTTTATAACGATTATAGTAATAATTGCGGCTGATATTAAGAAAAAAGTCTGTAGCGTATCTGTCCATACAATTGTTTTAATCCCTGATTTATTGGTGTATAACCAAATTAGAACGAGGATAATTCCGACCGTTACAAAAAATGGAATATTGAAAGCATCAAACAAGGCAAATTGTAAAATTTTTGCAGCAAGTAATAGGCGTAAGGCAGAGCCAAATGATTGCGAGATTAAGAAAATCATAGAGCCCGTTTTATAGGAGCTATTCCCAAAACGTTCATTTAGATAACTGTATATAGAGACCAATTTAAGCCGGTAATAAATAGGAATCAGTACATAAACAATGAATAAATATCCCGCTACGTTTCCAAAAACGAATTGTAAATAATAAAAATAATTATTACTAACCATCCCAGGAATAGAAACAAAGGTAACCCCGGATAAAGCAGCTCCGACCATTCCAAAAGCAACGAGCGCCCAAGGAGATTTTCTGTCTCCTGTAAAATAAGATTCGTCGCTACTGTTTTTAGAAGTGATATAGGAGATAATCATCAGTACTCCAAAATAAGAAGCAATGACAGCAAATACTAGATATGGACTCATAATATGGTTGTTTTTAACTGATACAATTGATAACGGCATAAATACCGCAAATATACGGCACAATATACGTGTTTTTATTGCATAATAAAACTTTGTTTTTTTGAATTCTTAAATAATTTAGAGGAATATTCTATATTTGTTTACTAATTTCGCAGCATGGTTAAAGATAAACGTCATAATTATATATTAAATGAGATTCAACAACATAAAAAGGTAAATTCTAAACGCCTTGCAGAAGAGTTGAATGTTTCCGAAGATACGGTACGTCGGGATTTGAACGAGCTAGATAGGAAAGGCTTGTTGTTGAAAATTCACGGAGGTGCTATTTCTACTGTGCAGCGCTTGTATCATTATAATGAAAACGTAATTTTTGACCTTGAGAAAAAAATTTTAATAGCAAATAAGGCGGTTTCTTTAATCTCAGATGGAATGGTGATTATCATCAGTGGAGGGACTACGAACCTTGTGTTGTCTAGAATGATTCCTAAAAATATTCGTGCCACTATATATACCTATAGCTTGCCTATAGCCATGCAATTGGTAGAGCATCCGGAGGTGGAGACTATTTTTATAGGTGGTAAAATAGAGAAAAAATCCATGGTGACTGTTGGGATTGATGTGATTCAAGATTTATCTAAGATCCAAGCAGATATTTGCTTTTTAGGAGCGAGTAGTGTAGATGTGAGTCATGGAATTACCGAGGTAGGCTACGAAGTTTCGTTGGTGAAAAAAGCAATGATTGCTTCTTCAGACAAGGTCGTGTCTCTTGTGACATCGTCTAAATTAAATGATCGTCAAAATTATCCTGTTTGTGCTTTGAATGAAATTACGGCTTTAGTTACTGATTTAGAGCCTACAAATACGCTTTTAAAAGAGTATATAGAGTCCGATGTAAAATTACTATAACGGCTGCTTTATTGAGTTTTTATTTTTTGTTGTTAGTGCGGTAAAACGTGCTGTTTAGGTTGTTTAGTTCTTTTTTTTAAGAAAAAAACAGTAGAATTCGAAATATTAATTATCTTTGGGTTGAAATAGCATAACGTGCTATTTTATTTTTTTCTTTATAGAAAAACATTTAAAATCGCTATTGTGTTCTATAATTGCTTTTTTTTATGCCCCATTTTTTTTATTAGTTGTGAATAAATTTGACTAACCTAAATTACTTTATAATGAAAACAAAATTACTTTTTGTAATGGCATTACTGTCTATTGCCACCACATTTTCACAAACCATTGCTTCTGCAAGCGGAATAGCAGTACAAGGGATTGCTCGAGATGAAACCAACACTGTAAAAGCAAATGAAACGCTGTCTTTTAGTTTTAATTTGTATTATAAAAATACATCTAATATAGAGGAAGTTATTTATACCAAGGAAAATGTTTCCATTGTTACCGATAATTTTGGGGTGTTTTCTTATGTAATCCCTTATAATGGAGTTAATGAACATAAAATTCAGAATAACGAAACTTTTTTAAGAATATCAGAAAGTACTGTTGTTATTTCTGATGAGCAATTATCTAGCGTACCGTATGCGATAGTGGCGGGTAATGGTGTGCCAACGGGTTCCATTATGCCTTTTATAGGAACGGTTTCTCCCGCAGGTTGGCATTTGTGTGATGGAACGGCCTTACCAGTGAACGCGGTAGTTTTAATTGCAATGGTAGGGGCAAACTCTCCTGATTTACAAGGGATGTTTTTAAGAGGGGTCGGTACTAATAGCCTTACAAGTATTACGACCACGTTAAAAGCAACTCAGGATGATACTTTTGAGAAGCATATGCATGATAAAGGGACTTTAAATACTCGTAATGCGGGATTGCATAATCACGATACGGCTGAAGATGATGGTTTCAATAGGGTATTGAAAAGGAATGGGAAAGAAACATCAGCAAGTCAGGATAATAGTGCTTCGGAGCCAAATGTACGTAAATCAGAAGTTATTTCAGACGATGGTCTTCACCACCACACAATTATAGGAGCTACGGGAAATAGAGGAGATGGTGAAACCCGACCGGTAAACTACGGGGTGCACTATATTATTAAACTTTAACATGGGATATTATGAGACATATTGTAAAAATAGGCCTATGCTTAATGTTAACGTCTGGGCTGATGGCACAAGAAAAAGGAGTACGGACCGTAGTGGCTGCACAAACCATTCAACAAAATAATTATACCATTCAAGTAGGGATTCCTTTTTTGGGAACTTTTCCCACTAGTAGAACTACAGAACCCGTAGACATTCGGTTTCCATGGGATGTACTGTATTTACCCAATACATTTGCGGAGTCAGACCTTGAAATATCCAAAGGGTATTATGGAGATAAAGTGCAAATAAATTGGTTGGTAAGAGCCAACCTACACTTAATTTCAAATATTTCGCTGTATCGAAGAGTGTATGATCCAACAAATGGTATCCCTTATACAAAAATTGCAACCGTAGCCAATAGTGTTTCTGTATATGAAGATAGGTACATCGAAGGTGGTGTGCTTTACGAATATAAAATAGTTGGAGACGGAATACAAGAGTCAGAAGAGCGTTTTAATAATTTTATTACGGGGATTGGTTTTCGGAGCCCTACGGCAACCGTTACAGGAAATGTGAGTTTCGAAGGAGGAAATGCAGTTAAAAACGTCACGGTATTGGCCACAACGGATGGAAGTTCTATTAATAAAGGAGCGGCATTAAGAGTGGCTAAAAGTGGTCGTGTAGAAATTAATAAAATACAAACACCCTTGGCTACAGGAATTAGTTTACAGGGCTGGTTTAAACCTGAATCGGCAATGGTTACTGGAGATGAAGTGACCTTGTTTGTACAGTCTAATCATTTTGATATTTCTAGTGGCACCTCGCATCAGGAAAATACGGTGAAACTCAAAAAAAAATCTGAGACGGAGTGGCAGTTTTTAATAGGAGGTCAGCTATTAGAAATCAAAAACTATATTCCCTCCGGAGCATTGAATGCAAGAGGAGAAGATATATTAGTTCCAATAGAAGTACTCAATACTAGTTTTACTCATATTACAGCACTCTTGGAACAGGACTCCTTGCCTAAATTATTTATAAATGGAAGAGCGATGTCTACGGCGTATTCAACACAAGTTAATGGAGAGAATAGCGCGAGGGAAATAGAAGATCCATTTAAGTTAGCGCTTACTTTTGAAGTAGCTTCGCCTACAGGAAACATTCAATTATTTCCAACGGGAGTAACCAATATCTTATGGGATGCGGTAAAAATTGGTGGTGGAGCAGTTCCGCTGTTGGTAGATGAAATACGTATTTGGAACAAGATTCTAAGCCCTGCAATAATTCGTGTAGATTATACGCGGTATATTGGTGGAAATGACGAAAATTTAGTGGCATATATAAGAGCAAATGAGCGTGTAGGGAATTTTGCCTATGACCTGTCTACTACTGGTTTTGATTTTCATGTCAACCATGCGAGTTTAGAGAACAACGCAAGTTGGGCAACGGACAGTAATCAGTATCCAACAAGTAGCCAGTTAGGCGTACTCGGGGTCACTGATGAGAATGGTAATTATGAAATTACCTCTATTCCTTATTCCGGAACAGGAGAATCATTTAAAGTCACACCACTGTTTGGGGTGCATCAGTTTGAACCGAATCAGCAATTAGTGTTTTTAGGAAATGGAGCATCGGTGGTAAATAAAATTGATTTTGTAGATATTTCATCTTTTAGTTTTAAAGGGAAAGTAATGTACGATACACGGGGTGTTTTTAAATCTTTTGTGGAAGTGAACAGTCCTGATGGAGTTCCTAATTTTGAAGGGTTAACGAATGGTGATCAATATGTTACAGTGAGTGAAAGGACAGAAGGCTATAATTATTACGAAACTATAAGTCACGGAATAAAATCCAAGGGGGAGTATTGGAGAAACGATAGTGGTACGCCAGAAAATACTTCAGATGATTATTTGGAGCGTTATGCCAAGGTGTTTTCGGAAGGCGTTTCTGTATATATAGACGGAAACGTGGTGTTAGATGAAAACAATATGCCCGTTGTTTCTGACATAGATGGTTGTTTTGAGATTAGTGTGCCTATTGGGAATCATTATATTTCTGTAGGTAAAAATGGTCATGAATTTGGGTATGAGGGAAGGTTCCCCGAAGAATCAGGCAGTTTTAAAGAGTTTTTTGAGGATTCGAATGAGGCCGTTGTTTTTGTGGACAAAACGAGGGTTACCTTAATAGGTAAAGTAGTAGGTGGAAGTGTAGAAGCAATAAAACCTACAGGATTTGGAGCTGATGGTTTGTTTCAAAAAGAAATTGAAAACGAAGAGATCATTACTATAAGTTCCAAAAATAATATTGGAATAGCGGCTATTAAATTGGGCTATATTCCACCAGGAAGTACCCAAAGTGTCATTGAAACGGAGTTTAATTTTACGACCAATGGTGAGACTGGAGAATATAGGGTTTCGGTACTGCCTTTAGAATATCAAATACATCAGTTAACAGGGCTTAAAATAGTGAATAATGTTGCTGTTTCCTTATTAGAGACTAATGAAACAGTAAATCTCTCCGAAGTTAAAGAGCCTAGTATTCCAAGCTTTGAATATCCTGACGGAACATTGGAATTAGGAATTCCGTATCAGTATGAAAAAAGTTTTACCTATAGGAATACACCTGTACTACGTGTTATCAGTCAAACTTCGGAAGAGGAATTGGAAATAGACGGGGTTAAAATAAGTACGGAAGGCTTTGAATTCCCTGTATACAATCAGTTTACAAGCTATGCCATTGTTTTAAACAGTTTTGAACCTTATGTGAATTATGATGGGGACGAAGAGGTTGAAGATCGTGTTCCAATAATTGATGGAGAATTTAAGCAGACAAATAATTTGGCGCTTGAAGGCACTGAGCTCGTAGAAAGAGATCCAGTAGATCCAAGTATTATTAAGTACTCCTTTAAGGGAGGATTACCATCAATATCGCCTCCTTTTACAAGAACATTAGATCTTAAATATAGAATAAATGGCATTGATTATGAAGCCGAAAATTACACTAAAGTTGGAATTATATTAGGGGGTCAGTCAGACGGTAGCCAAACGTTTACAACAGCGGCACCTGATGTACCGGATATTATTCTAAGAGACCCTCCAGGTTCTAATAGTTTTGCTTCTATAGAAAGTGGTGAAAGTATTTCTTTTACCACCAAAACAGAATTTAAAAGCACCGTTGGAGTATCTGAAAAATTAAAGCTAATGCTTGGTGTTGAGTTTGCAGCGGGAGGTGGGCTAGCAGGACCTGTCATTAAAACGCAATCTTTAAATAACGTACAGTTAGGTTTAGGGATTTCTAAAAGCTCGACAGACGGAAAAAGCTTGACAAAGACCTATCATTTTAACGAAACAATTTCCACCAGTGATGATCCTGCTTATGTGGGAGCTAATGGAGACTTATACATTGGCCAATCTAAAAATTATTTTTACGGATCCTATGATGATGTTCAGTATTCAAAAGATACAATAGGAGATTCGCCTAATTTAAAATTGACAAATTCCAAAAAAGAAAGTGTTTTTGTTAGCAAGCAAAAGGCTATGTATTTTGTAGAAGAACCTTCGGATACTTTTTTTATTTTTTCTCAAATGCACATTTTGGAATCGTTGATTCCTGGATTGGAATTAGTAATTTACAATTATCAAATAGGTGTTGTAACAGAGGATGATCCTGGAATTCAGCCTCTAAGTCATTATGTCCAGCAGTTAAACTTATGGAAAAAAGTAATATTAGACAATGAGCGAAGTAAATATCTCGTTAAAAATGAAAGAGATCTTTATAAGTCTGAGCTTAATACGATAATCACTGATTTTAACACTGAAATTACTGAGGAGATTGATGCAGGTGATCTTAGCCCAGGGCATAAATTGAGCTTAAAAAATATATTGAAAGAATCTAATCGTGTCAAAACATTATTAGATACAAATTTTGAGGATAATATTTCCTTTGATGCCGGGGTAGGGGCATTTACAAGAAGTATAGAAACGACAATGATTTCATCCACATCAACAGCTATTAATTTAAGTATTAATGAGAACGTGGCATTGGAATTAGGGTTTAAGCTTAACGAAGCAGGATTAATAAGTACGTCCACTGCTTTTTTTAAACAAGATCTGAGTGGTAGCTTATTAGAAGAGTCTAAAACTACAGTCATAATAAGTTATACGCTAAAAGATAATGATACAGATAATTTACTAAGTGTGGATGTGGTCAATTTATTTGATGGAAATGGTCCTATATTTAGTACTATTGGAGGGGTAACCTCCTGTCCTTATGAAGGTGAAGAACTTACTGTTTTTTATAATAATAACACTTATAATCCAACGAATACAACTATAATAGAATTAGCGGAAGGAGACAGAGAGTCTTTAAGTTATGCAACACAGCGTGTAGAGGTTCCATTAATTTCAGTAGCAGTTGCCTCCGTAAGCAATGTTTCTGAAAGTGATAATGCAGAGTTTATTTTATTATTGGAGAATAATAGTGTTTCCGAAACAGATGTTTATTATGAGTTAATTGTAGATAATTTAAGTAATCCAAGCAATGCAATTATTAATATAGAGCCCAATGGGACCGTTATATTTGTGCCCTATGGGCAGAAAGTTGAATATGCGATGACTTTAAAGAAATCAATATCTGATGTTTATGATTATAAAGATATAAAGATAGTTTTAAAATCTAGATGTGATTCGGAGGTCTCTTCACAAGTACTTGTTTCAGCTCATTTTGTGCCTTCTTGTTCTCAAGTGGAGCTAAATACCCCCTTAGGAAATTGGGTGTTTAATAGAAATACTGCTTTTAATGTGGATGGTACGGTGAATTCCTTTCCTATAAAAATGATTGGATTTGATGTTGGTTTTAACACCTTTAAAAAAATAGATTTAGAATATCGTTTGGCAAGCTCCCCTACTTGGACTAGGCTACAGAGCTATTACGGAAGTCAGGATTTTTATGACGCAGCTATTTTAAACAACGAAACAGAAATTGTATTGATAAGTAGTGCCTCTTTAAATTATACATTTGACATCGTTGGACTGCAATTGTCGGATGGAAATTATGAACTAAGAGCACGTAGCACTTGTACAAATAATACGGAATATATTTCTGAAATTAGTACAGGTAGGGTGGATTTATCAGCTCCACAACGCTTTGGATTTCCATCGCCTATAGATGGTGTTTTAGGGGTAGGAGAAGAGTTGAGAGTAAGTTTTAATGAACCTGTTTTTTACAATACTGCATTGAGTAATATCGAAATTAAAGGGCAAACGAATCAATTACCTATCAATCATAATGTATCCATACATTTTGAGGGGGAAAACAGTAATTGTGAGATAGAGAGCCCTAGAATTACATCCGGAGATTTAACGTTTGAGTTTTGGATGAAGAATAGTACACTACTTGATAATGCACGTATAATTACACAAGAAGGAGGCTTAAGTATAGGACTCGATATGGGGGAGATTTTCTTTTCCTTAGGTGCTGTTACAGCCAAAGCAAGTATTTTTAATGATGGACTATTTCATCACTATACCTTTACGCATAAAAACAGTACAGGGGAAATAGCGATTTATCAAGACGATGCTGAAATTGTGAAACAAACGGGGACTCCTAATACCGAATTTACGAATAACAACCCTTTAATAATTGGAGGGAATAATTTTATTGGGAATATGCATGACTTGCGTTTATGGAATAAAACCATCAGTTTAGAAAATGCTTATGCAAGAATGTATGATAAATTAATAGGGAATGAAGCGAATTTAATAGGCTATTGGCCAATGACCGAAGGTAGAGGTCTTATTGTAAATGACAAGGCAAGGTTTAAACATGCACGCCTAAATGCAGATTGGGATATTAAGCCAAAAGGGAATTCCTATGAGTTTGTAAACGGTCAATATTTGGAATTAGATGAGGTTGGGTTTGTACAGTTAACCAATGCCATGGATGCGACGATTTCATTTTGGATGAAAACGGGAATCCCCCAAGAAGCAACGCTGTTTTCTAACGGAAGAGGAGATGGTTCCGATACTGTTCAATCCAATGGATTGGCCAATAAATGGGCTATAAATATCACTACAGGAGGATATTTAACCTTAGAAAGTGAAGGAAGCTCGTATGTGTTAACAAGTGAGCCAGTAACGGATGATAATTGGCATCATATTACCTTGCTTTTTAACCGAACAGGCTCTTTAAAAAGCTATGTAGACGCCGAATTCGTGGCCTCCAACCAAATGGCGAATATTGGCGGTTTTTCTGGGGATAAAATATGGTTAGGAGCAAGAGGAGCCATGGATTTGTCCGGAATTGAAACGGTTGATAACTATTATTCTGGCAAAATTGATGAATTCCGTCTTTGGAGTACTTTAAGAAATGTGGAGCAAATAAGCCGAGATCGTTTTAATGAAGTTGATATTGAAAGTGTCGGCTTGAAATTATATGCAAGAATGAATGCTCCCGATCCTTTGACAGGAAATGGACCTAGATACTTTTATGTAACGGATAACCAGACAGTTACTTCAGGTGTTGCTGGTTTAGGTGATTCCAATGTGAATTATTCGGAGGACAGTCCAGCAATTAAACCTGAAAGAGCGCTGCTTAAATTTGAAGTTAATTATGTAATTAATGGAGATGAGATGATCATAGAACCTATCGTGTCGGATTGGGCATCATTGGAAGGTCAGGTACTGGATATTACTGTGCATCGCATGTTTGATAGTGCAAATAACAGGCAGCAATCCCCTATCACTTGGACCGCTTATGTAAAACGCAACGAAGTGAGTTGGTTTGTAGAAGGGCATGACGAAATTGTAGATTTGATTAAGCAAAGTGAGGAACCGCTATCGTTTGAGATTACCTTGCTAAACAGGGGAGGAAATGGCCAGCCATTTGAAATTTCTAATATTCCAGATTGGATGTCTTTAAGTGAAAATTCAGGGGTGTTGGCTCCAGATAGTTCTAAGACTATCACTGTAAACATAGATAAAGATCTGACGGTGGGAGATTATATGGAAAACCTATACTTAAAAACTTCTTTTGGTTTTGATGAAAAACAGCAAGTGAAATTAAGGGTGTTGGCGGAAGAACCAGCATGGGATTTAAACCCAGAAGCGTTTAAATACTCTATGAATATTATAGGAAGAGTGCAACTTAATAATGTATTATCAACGGATATTTATGATAAAGTAGTTGCCATGGTTGGAGATGAGATAAGAGGAGTCGCTTATGTGAATTACGAAGAGGCATACCAAGATTATTTTGTTTATTTAACTATTTATAGTAATGATGAAGCTCAAGGTGAAAGGGTCAGTTTTAGACTTTGGGATGCCTCCAAAGGCATTGTCCTAGATGCCGAAATGGATGGGGAACCTACTACTGTTTTCGAGAACAACAAAGTATTAGGAATACTGAGTAAGCCTATGTTGTTTAGTAATTCTGGGAATGTGATTCAAGAAATCAGTTTGAATAATGGATGGACTTGGCTGAGCTTTAATGTGAACGATAGTGCTTTTAATGATTTGAATACATTAACA
Source organism: Flavobacteriaceae bacterium (assembly GCA_002400885.1). Classification (GTDB taxonomy): domain Bacteria; phylum Bacteroidota; class Bacteroidia; order Flavobacteriales; family Flavobacteriaceae. Next base: position 1,279 of record NVRM01000021.1, on the reverse strand, counting down.
AAAGGCATGGTTTTAGAACAAGACGACAGAATAATGAGTCATTCCCCTGCATTGATGGATACGTATGATACGACTTCTATGCCGAATGGATGGGGAGGGACAATTTCCAATGACAATGGATTAAATACCTCAAGAATGTATAAAGCAAGGTTGAGCCATGCACAGGTGTTAAAAGTTAAAGGCCCGTTAATTGCTGTTTCAAAATGGATGTTTAATGTGGAGCAAAAATGGAATTGGTTACCATATCCATTATTAGTGAATAAGCCTGTAAGAGAGGCAATGGCTTATTTTGAAGCCGAGGAAGGAGATGTTGTTAAATCACAAAATTTATTTGCTATTTACGATCCTGTAATAGGGTGGGCAGGGAATTTAAAATACTTAGTGGCTGGAAAAGGATATATGTTACATGCGACTAAATCGCAAGTATTGAAGTTTCCTTCTTATAGTACACTCGGGTATTCTAAAGGAGTTATTGAAAATCAAGATACAGTGTTTGAGGAGGATATGAAAGAAGCCTTTAAAAAGTATCCATTCAATATGAATGTAATTGTACAATTACCAGAAGGCTATAATCAAGTGTTTGTGTATGATAATGACGGAGTTTTAAAAGGGGCATTAACTTCAGGATCAATGGATACTGATGCCCTAAGCTTTTTAACCATTTATGGAGAGTTAGAGGAAGATTTAACATTCTATGTTGCGAATGCGAAGGAAAGAATTGAAATTAAAGAAACGATTCAGTTTAAGAGTAATAGGATCTTAGGAACCATTAAAAACCCGTTAATCTTAGCGTTTTCCATTGATAATATAGAAGTGTATCCAAATCCATTTATAGAGGAGTTGATTGTACGATTGGATCTAAAGGATAACATTCAGACAGTTAAATTAGAAATCTATTCTGTAGATGGTAAATTGATATTTTCAGAGAATAAGGAAGTCTACCAAGGTAGGAACAGATTAAAATTAAAACCTACGATTAGTAATGGCGTTTATTTACTACATATTTCGATCGGTGAAAACAAGAATGTTTATAGAATAATTAAGGAGTAAAATACCTGCAGGGTACTATAAAAATACCCTGCATTAAAATTTAAATGTCATGAAAATATATGTATACAACATAGTTTTATTTATAATGTTGGGGAATGTGGCTGTTTTTTCCCAAAGCCCTACTTGGGGAGTACAAGAAAATGATTTTGAATACACGATGACTTATGTGGCTTTCTTATCGGTAGATGCTCAGCAATTGGGAAGTACAAATGATAAAGTAGCAGCTTTT
>NVRM01000020.1 GCA_002400885.1 Flavobacteriaceae bacterium | reverse complement strand
CAATTGAATGCTTATTTCGAGGCCTTGGAAGAAATGAGATGTTATAACAGACAGCTAGTAATGTTGAGGGTAAAATAACAGGAAGTATATGTTGCTTTCAAAAAGGAATTAGACATAAAATGTTGCAATTGCACTTGAGAGTTTAGTGTGAGAGCGGCTCTCTACTTGTGTGTCTTAGACGGATAATTAGAATTGTAGTAGGTGTTACTTTGTAAGTAATTCTGATATTGTGTTTTTCAAAAGCTCTAATAGTACCGCTGTTGTTGTTTTTGTATCTGTCTAAGCTGTAAATTTCTGAATGTTCAGCGAGTTCTTTAGTTGTTTCTCGAATGGAGGTTTTAACTTTATTAGCAGCTGTAGGAGATTGTTTTTTTATAAAATTAAATATTTCTTGAAGTTCCAAAACGGCCTCTTTATCCCATCGCAGTTTTCTTACCACGTATCCATGATTTTTTCAACCTCTTCTTGCGTATGAAACGCTCCGTTTTCTACACGTATAATAGCAGCATCAATTTCCTGGTTATACTGATCAATACTTATGCGTTCCTTGTCCTTAGTGCCTTTATTTAGAACATATTCTAATTGCTCAAAAAGGGACTCGTTTACAGTAAGTAACTTTTGTATAAATTCATATTTTCGTTTGTCTAAATCCATAATCTCCATTGTTTTATAGTTGCAAAGATACGATTTTTGGAACAAAGGTTTTTTTCAAAGGGCATTGCTATGCGTGCTTTCGAAAAGCGTAACATAAAAAAACACGATTTTCAAGAAAATGAAAACCGTGTTTAACTTTTTTTAGATTTTAAATCTAACTGATGATATCAAAACCACAATATGGAATTAATACTTTAGGTATTTTAATTCCTTCAGGTGTTTGGTAGTTTTCTAATAAAGCAGCCAATATTCTAGGCAATGCCAAACTACTTCCATTTAATGTATGTGCTAATTGACTTTTCCCATTGGCATCTTTAAAACGTAATTTTAAACGATTGGCTTGGAATGTTTCGAAGTTTGAAACCGAACTCACTTCCAACCAACGGTCTTGAGCTGTTGAGAATACTTCAAAATCGTAAGTCATAACGGCTGTAAACCCTAAATCACCACCACATAAACGTAAAATACGGTATGGTAATTCTAATTCTTGTAATAATGTTTTTACATGGTCTACCATTCCGTCTAAAGCAGTGGCAGATTTCGATGGATGCTCCACGCGTACAATCTCTACTTTGTCAAATTGATGTAACCTGTTTAAGCCACGTACATGTGCTCCGTAAGAACCTGCTTCACGTCTAAAGCAAGGTGTGTAAGCTGTTTTTAATACCGGGAATTCTTCTTCCTTTAACAACACATCTCTAAAAATGTTTGTCACAGGAACTTCTGCTGTAGGAATTAAATATAAATTATCTATTTCACAGTGGTACATTTGACCTTCTTTGTCTGGTAATTGTCCCGTTCCTATTCCTGAAGCCTCGTTTACTAAAAGCGGTACTTGTGTTTCTTCGTATCCAGCATCACAGTTTTTATCTAAGAAATAAGCAATTAAAGCACGTTGTAATCTCGCACCTTTACCTTTATATACAGGAAAACCTGCTCCGGTAATTTTTACGCCTAATTCAAAATCTATGATGTCGTATTTTTTTGCAAGCTCCCAGTGAGGTATTGCGTCCTTGTGCAATGTAGGAATGTCTCCTTCGCTAAAAATATTTTGATTGTCATCTTCCGAATTTCCTGCAGGCACTAAGGCATTTGGGATGTTTGGAATTTGATATAATAATTCAGTTACTTTTTCTCCAGCTGCTTGTAACTTTTCAGTCAATTGCTTAGATTCTTCTTTTAACTGAACGGTTTTTTCTTTTAAAAGTGTTGCTTTCTGACGTTCACCTGATTTAAATAACATTCCAATATCCTTGGATAATTTATTAGATTCGGACAATACATTGTCTAATAAAGCCTGTGATGCACGTCTGGTTTCATCGGCGGTTATAACTTCATCAATAATTGCTTCGGCGTTTTTAAAATTACGCTTTGCCAAACCGATTAATACGGCTTCTTTGTTTTCTCTAATAAATGCTACTTGTAACATGGTTCTTTTCTTTGTATAAGCTACAAATTTAAGAAAAGTAATGGCACAAAAGCTAAATGTTTTCGGCTTATTTTAAATGAATGTTTTCTTGGATGGTTGAAATGAGATGGGGGACTTGTTTTAGTTTAAATTTTAAGGCGAGTTTTAATTGATTTTTCGCGATCATTTTTGCGGATAGTTCCCCGTTTTTCACCTGGTAAAAACCAGTAGAACCTTTACAGTAACAGAACCTTCCGAAGAGTATTTGGGTTTTTTCTAAAGGGATGTCGTTGCTGTTTATCGCTGAGAAATTTTCAGGTAAATCTATGTATACAATTTCCGAGTAATTAGCGTCAGCTACATTTTTAGGAGATTTTTTAACATATTCAAATTTAAAAAGACTTCCCTTGCTGTCTTCTAGTGTGACATATCCAATATCAAAAGCATCTTTTTTGAAAACTGCTTTTTTATGGGGGATAATGGAAACGGTACTCTGTCCATTATTTAATTGTGTTAGGCTTGTTTGATGTATTTCTTTTGATAATTCAAGTACATGTTTTTGAGGGGTACAAGCAAGACAGAAGCAAATAGCAAAACTGCTAAGGAATGATCTCATGGATGGTTTTTTTATAAAATTACACAATTAATTACTGTCCAAACTAGCAATCCTTTCTAAGGCTGTTTTTTTATCCTTTAAAAGTTGGACTTTCAATTGTGCTACAGAGTCGAATTTTTGTTCCTCTCTTATGTAATCCATCAGATGAATCCGAATTTTACGGTCGTATAAATCATCTTTAAAATCAAAAAAGTGCGTTTCTATAGTCTGATGCTTTCCGTTTACCGTAGGTCTGTATCCGATATTTGTCATTCCGTAGACCCAAATTCCGTTTAGAAAAGATTTGGAAACATAGGCGCCTGTTTTAGGAATCAATTTATAGTCTTCTTGGATCTGTAAGTTCGCGGTAGGGTAGCCTATTTTTTCTCCTAAATTATGGCCTTTAACTACCGTACCACTTAGCATGTATTCATATCCGAGGTAGGTATTTGCCATTTGTATATTTCCGGTTTCCAGTGCTTTTCGAATTTTTGTAGAGCTAATGGAGATACTATCAATATCTAAGGCAGCGATCTTGTCAACTTTAAAGCCATAGGTGTGCCCATATTCGGTTAATTGTTCAAAATTACCTTCTCTGTTTTTTCCGAATTGATGATCATAGCCAATAAGAAGTCTTGAAACATCGAGCTTGTTTACCAAGATTTTACGTACAAAATCTAATGCGGTAAGTCTTGAGAAATCTTTATTAAAGGGAATGATGACAAGATTCTCTAAGCCCGTTTTTGCGAGGAGTTCTTCTCGCTCTTCTATCGTGTTTAGTAATTTTATTCCAGTTTCCTTTTGTAATACCATGCGTGGATGTGGAAAAAAAGAGAGAAGTACAGAAGGACGCTTCTTTTTAGAGGCGCTTTTGAGTAGTTTTTTTATAACTTTTTGATGCCCAACATGGACACCGTCAAAAGTACCAATAGTGATAATGGTTTTGTCCGCTGTGTTAAAATGTTCTAGTCCGTGAAATGTTTTCAAGGTGATTTTGTAAAAGTTTTCGCAAAACTAAGCATTGTTTTTAACTGTTCAAGGGAAAAAAATAACAATTATTTTACATAACATTTGTGTGTTTAGCGTGATTTAATAAAAAAATATTTTATTTTTGTTTTTACCCAAACGATTAGTTTATGAAATCAACCTACCTCAAAATCATAGGTTTATGTGTGTTTAATGTGCTTTCCTTTACGGGGTTAACCGCACAGAACAATGTAAATATATGGCATAAAATTGAATCGTCTGAAAGGAATTCTTCAGTTAAATATACTAAAAAGAGTGACGTTTATGAGTTTAACACGAGGGTGTTTACTGATATTTTAAATAAATCCATCCCTAAAAGAAAAACAGCTGGGATTTCTGAGGTCCTTATTTCTTTCCCGGATGCATCCGGTCATATGGATACATACCGCATAAAAGAAGCCTCGATTATGCATCCTGACTTACAAGCCCAATTTCCAACGATTCGATCTTTTATTGGTAAGAGTACCAGTAAAAACGGAAACACGATTCGTTTTAGCCATTCAAAATTAGGAATACATGCCATAATTTTCAGAAAAGGAGAAGGAATTGACCTTATAAATCCTTCGACGCAGGGGCATTATTATGAAGTAGTAGCCAAGAAAAATACGACAAGTGAAAACGATTTTCAATGTTTTGTAAATGATGATTTGCTCGAGTTGCCAAGTAAAAAAATGATAAATAATAGTGCCAATGTGGTGAATGATGGTGTGTTGAGAACCTTTAGATTGGCATTAGCATGTACGGTGGAATATTCGAGATTTCACCTGACAAATCAAAGCATTGCTGATAATGAAACAGATGCGGTTAAAAAAGCGGCTGTTTTAGCGGCTATAAATAAAACGATGACGCGTGTAAATGGCATATTTGAACGTGATCTCTCAGTAACGATGCAATTGGTATCCAAAGAAGTTGATTTGATCTTTTTAAAAGAGGACGATGGTTTTTCAAACAATAACGTGAATAGTTTGATTAATGAAAGTCAAACTGTTATTGATGGGGTTATCGGTTTTGATAATTATGATATAGGGCATACCTTTAGTACAGGCGAAGGTGGGTTGGCCTCAAAAACATCTACCTGTACAGTTTATAAAGCCAAAGGGGTAACAGGAAATTCAAATCCAATCTCTGATTCTTTTGACATTGATTATGTAGCTCATGAAATTGGACATCAATTTGGAGCTTCTCATACTTTTAATGGAAATAGAGATGGATCTAATTGTGACGCAAGCAACAGAGCAGATGCCACTGCTGTGGAGCCTGGAAGTGGGACGACTATTATGTCTTATGCAGGGATTTGTTCTCCTATAAATATTCAGATGAATGTAGATGCCTATTTTCATGCAGTGAGCATCGAACAAATGTATGCAAATGTGTCAGGTATAGAGTCTTGTGCAAGTGTAAGTGCTACCAATAATATTGCTCCGGTTGTGGAGGCTGGGCTGCACTATACCATTCCGGCAGGGACTCCGTTTGTTTTGACTGCCGTGGCAAGTGATGCGAATCAAGATGATTTAACCTATGTATGGGATCAAATAGATACCGGTTTGGTTACAGAATTCCCGACGCCATCTTCTACGGTAGATGGGCCCTTATTTAGGTCGTTTCCTCCTACATCTAATGCGAAACGCTTTTTTCCGAAATTAGAAACAGTTGTGACGGGGTCACTTTTTTCTACTTGGGAAGTATTGCCAACAGTTTCTCGAGAAATGAATTTTGGTGTTTTGGTAAGAGATAATAATATAAACGGAGGGCAAACTGCCTATGATACGACTTCAATTACGGTTGTAGATACGTCAGTTCCTTTTAAAATGACCTCACAACAGGTCTCTGAAACATGGCAAGAAGGAGATTTTAAAACGATTACATGGGACGTGGCAAATACAACAGCTGCTCCTATTAGTTGTGCGCAGGTAACTGTTTTTTTGTCGCTAGACGGAGGGTTTACTTTTCCGATCAGATTGGCTCAGAATATTCCCAATAACGGGTCTTATGAAATCGTAGTACCCAAACAAACATCTTTAAAAGGTCGTGTGAAGGTAATGGCTGCTAATTCCATATTTTACACTATGAATACGGCAGATATTAGTATTCAGGCTTCAGAATTTGTATTGGATTTTATAACAAGGGAACAACATGTTTGTGTTGGAGAATCTGTTAATTTTAACTTTACTTATAAGGCGTTTTCTGGTTTTTCCGAGACCACGACGTTTAGTGTTGAAAACCTACCTACAGGTTTGTCTGTAGCCTTTAGTCCTTCTGAAGCTAAAATATCAAACACTGCGGTGGTTATGACCATTTCGGGAGCTTCAAAATCCCTGATGGGAAGACATGATATTCAGGTAGTAGGAACAGCTGCAACATCATCCAAGACTGCTAAGGCAGTTTTAACTGTTTTTTCTACTACGATAAATCCTCCCGTTTTAATCAGTCCTACGGATGGGAGTTTGGGATTAATAGCTCCTATCGAATTGACATGGGAACCGGATACCAATGCCGCTAGTTATGAATATCAATTAAGTACAAATGCTAGTTTTACGAGCTTGTTTTATACAGCAATTGTTTCCGGTACTACCGGAACTGCCCCTGGGTTAGCCTATAATACCACCTATTTTTGGAGAGTAAAAGCAAAGAATGATTGTGGGGAAAGTGCTTTTTCGACAGTGTATACATTGCGTACTGCAGATATTAAATGTGGCACTACGGAGTATATGGGTGCAGATATTAATATACCCGATAATGATGTAATAGGAATTAGTTCGGTGATTGTAGTTGAAGATCAGTTTGAAATTACAGATGTAAACGTAACGCTAAGCATTCGTCATAAATATATGGGGGATTTATCTATCATACTTATTAGTCCTAGTAATATCCCGATAGAATTAGTGAATAATATAGGAGCGTCAGGAAGTGGTTTTGAAAACACTGTTTTTGATGATCAACAAGTCAAAGGGATTAAAGACGGGATTGTTCCTTATACAGGTTCGTTTAGACCAGTAAAAGCATTGTCTCAATTTAATGGTTTATTATCCGCTGGTAACTGGACTTTAAAAGTAATTGACGGCTCGGATCAAGATGTGGGAACATTGACAGATTGGAAGTTGGATATTTGTGGTTTAGGACTCAATGATGCAGATGGTGATGGGATACAGGATGATCTTGACGATTGTCCAAATACACCTTTTGGTGTAGGAGTAAATGCTAGGGGTTGTCCTTTTGATTTACCTGAAAATAATTTTACGATGTTTTCCAAAGGGGAAACATGTGCAGGTAAAAGTAATGGTATACTTTCTATTCGTGTGGGAGAAGTGCATAACTATACCCTTACTATAGCTGGAAGTACTTATGATTTTACAGATTCATTAGAGGTTATAAATTTGGCTCCTGGGGAGTATGATTATTGTATTGTAATTCCTGAGGAAGGTAATTATGAGCAGTGTTTTTCTGTGCTTATTGAATCTGGAGGATCCTTGTCTGGGAAAGCAGTTTTGACGAAGAAAACGAATGTAGTTACTGTGGAAGTTTATAGTGGTACACCTCCATTTAGTATCTATATAAATGATGCATATGAAACGGAAAGTTTTGAGTCGAAGATACAGGTCTCTGTAAAAGATGGTGACATTGTTACTGTGAAGTCAAGTATTGCTTGTGAAGGAGAATTTTCTAAGGAATTTGAAATTTTTAAGGAAATGACAGCTTATCCAAATCCAACGGTTGATGTTGCTAACGTAGTCCTTAACGAGTTTTTGTTGTCAAGGGTTACTGTAATTATTTACAATGCGCAGATGCAGCGAGTGGCTATTCAGTCTTGTAAGGTTAATACGGGGAATATAGTAGTGGACTTATCAGGATTTCCTACAGGGGTCTATATAGTAAATATTGCAGCGACAAAACCGGTTAGCGTAAAGCTGTTAAAAAAATAAATGAGATGAAAAATATTGTATTAATAAGTGTGTTATGGATATTTATCTCTTGTGGAGGTGGATCTAAGGGTGGGTCTAAAGGTGGAGATAAGCCGTCTAATACCCCTCCGAGTGTTCCAGGTTTAATATATCCAGAAAGTAATATGTTATGTATAGATAATGTGATAACTTTTAAGTGGAAGGCCTCTGAAGATTTTGAAGGAGATGCGCTTAAGTATGAAATTCAGGTATCTGACGACAGTAATTTCTCTTCTTTATTACATGCGGTAGAACTTACAGGAGTTTCAAAAACTTTTTCTTTGGACAAAGGAGCTATTTATTATTGGAGAGTTAGAGCTATAGATGCGACAAATGCCTCTAGTAATTTTAGTGTTTCCTACCAGTTTTATACGGAAGGAATCGCAGCTATTAATTATGTTCCCTTTTTACCGATTTTGGTAAAACCTATGTTAAATCAGGTTTTAATTACGCAAAACGTTACTTTGGAATGGGAGGCGTCAGATGTAGATGTAGACGATACCTTAACATATGATGTGTATTTCGGTGAAAGTTCTACTCCTGGATTAGTTGTAGCAGCACATCCAAATAAAAATTATACGCAAGCCGTTTTGTCTAGTAAAACTTACTATTGGAGAATAGAAGTAAGGGATAGTGCAGGGGCTAAATCCATTGGGAAAACCTGGTTATTTAAGACCGATTAACTTCTTAGGGTATTTAGTTTGAAAAAACACTTAGAGTATCTGTGATGATTATGTATCTTTATCGGCGTTATTCGCATAATAATCTACAAAATAGCATGTTTTCTTTGATTTCTCGTAAAAAATTGTATTTTGCGATGTTGTTAATTAAAAAATCACAGAACATTATGAAAAACATTTTTACTATTGTTTTGGTTCTTTTTCTGGGTTCTACAATGATTGCACAAACTGCAATTTCGGGATCAGTTAAAGAAGCAAAATCGGGGCAACCTATTCCCGGAGCCAACATTAAAATTGTTGGTAAGTCGCTTGGAACTACGACAGATTTTGACGGTAACTTTACATTTAATGCAAATGTAGCAATTCCTTTTAAAGTGAAAGCCTCCCTTATAGGGTACGCTCCTTTAGTGATAGAGGTCTTAAAAAATAATCAAGTACTTCATTTTAATTTGAAAGAATTAGCGACGGCCTTGGATGAAGTGGTTGTTTCTGCTTCTAGAACTCCAGAGCGTATTTTAGAGTCGCCTGTTACCATTGAAAGAATGGATGCTAGAGCTATTAAAAACACAGCTTCTGCTTCTTTTTACGATGGCTTAGAAAACCTAAAAGGGGTGGATGTAAATACGTCTAGTTTAACTTTTAAGTCTGTTAATACTAGGGGGTTTGCTGGGTTTTCAAACACTAGGTTTGTGCAATTGGTAGACGGGATGGATAATTCATCTCCAGCCTTAAACTTTGTATTAGGGAACTTATTAGGCTTATCCGAGTTGGATGTGAAGTCGGTAGAGTTATTACCTGGAGCTTCGTCTGCACTTTATGGAGCGAATGCTTTTAATGGAATCTTATTTATGACCAGTAAAAGCCCATTTGATCATGCGGGGATTAGCGCTTATGTTAAAACAGGAATTACCTCACAAAAAGCAGCTGGAGACAATCAGTTTTACGATGCGGGTATTCGAATGGCTTATAAATTTAGTGATAAATTTGCGGCAAAAGCAGTTTTTTCTTATTTAAAAGGTACGGAATGGCACGCCACGAATTATGAAGATTTTGATAATTATGGAGCTACACGAATGGATCCTGGTTATGATGGGTTAAATGTATATGGAGACGAGGTCTCTACGGTAATGGATTTTGATGATTTATCGGGCTTACCTTCGGGGACTTTAGGGTCAGCAAATGTATCAAGAACGGGATATAACGAAGTGGATATTATGGATTATAAAGCCTCTTCATTAAAAACGAGTATATCCTTACACTATAGGCCAATGGCAGATGACTTAGAAATTAGTTATGTAGCAAAATTTGGACAAGGAAATGCTATTTATCAAGGAGCAAACAGGTATTCATTGGATCGATTTTTTATGCAACAACATAAGATAGAGGTTTCTAATGATCACTTCTTTGTGAGAGCCTACGTAACAGATGAAGATGCAGGTAATTCTTTTGATTCACGTTTTGCAGCCATTAATGTAAACAGAAGTTGGAAACGTGATGCTCCAAATCCAGACAATCCTTTAGAGCCTTCTTGGTTTGGTGATTATGCAAAAGCATATTTAGGAGCAGTCTTGTATCAAGGAGCAACAAAGGATCAGGCACATGTCGCTGCAAGAGCTGCAGCTGATTCTGGGAGGTTGATTCCTGGTTCTGATGAGTTTAAGGCTGTCTTAGATAAGGTTAGGAGTGATGGAGACTTATCAACGGGGGCTAAATTTGTAGACCGAACTAAGTTATACCATTCGGATGCTAATTATAATTTCAATCACTTAATTGACTTTGTTGATCTCCAAATTGGAGGATCTTATAGAGAATATTCTTTAAATTCGGAAGGGACCATTTTCACTGATTATGATGGACCTATAAATTACCATGAATATGGAGCTTATCTACAGGTTCAGAAAAAAATAATCAATGACCGATTAAAATTTACGGGCTCTTTACGCTATGACGAAGCGCAAAATTTTGAAGGACACATGTCACCTAGAATTTCGTTTTCTTATGCTTTAGGGAAAGAAAAAACAAGGAATTTAAGAGCTTCCTTTCAAACAGGATTTAGATATCCAACGACACAAGATCAATATATAGGATTGGATGTCGGACGTGCATTGCTTATAGGTTCAGCTCCGGATAATTTGGCGCGTTATGTGTCAAATCCAATAAATGTAAGTAGTAAAGGGCAGAAAGCTGGTTTCCCTGCTACTGTTCAACTGACAGGTACCCAAGCATATGGTAATTCTTTTAGTTTGAGTTCTGTTCTAAAAGGTGCCCCTGTGAAATCGGAAGTAGGGTATGTAAAGCCAGAAAGAGTAACGGCCTACGAAGTTGGTTATCGTGCCAAATTTGGAAGAGTTGCCTTGGATATGAGTGCGTATTATAATGAGTATGATGATTTTATAGGGAATACTACGGTACTGGCACCATTGTATGGTGTTGTAGGGGAGCCTCTCTCTTATCTAGCATTGCAAAATAAGGATGTACAGGCTGTTCAATTGTACACAAATACAAAAGCATCTATTTCGTCCTATGGAGGGACAATAGGAGCTGACACGAAAATATTAGGGGGGTATGCTATTGCCTTGAATTACACCTTAGCAAGATTTGAATTTGACCAAGCGTCAGATCCTGATTATGAGGCTTCATTTAATACGCCAGAGCATAAAGTAAAGTTCTCTTTTGGAAACCCTAAACTGTTTGATAATTTTGGATTTAATCTGAATGTGCGTTGGAACGATGAGTATTTATGGGAATCTACGTTTACAGATGGAATTGTTCCTGCAAATACAGTGTTGGATGCACAGGTGAATTATTCATTCCCAAAATGGAAATCAACATTTAAAGTTGGAGGAGCCAATATAGGTGGAAATGAGTATTTGAGTGCGCCAGGAGTCGGAAGTGTTGGATCTCAATATTATGTGTCTTGGACTATTAATCCTTAAAAATTTAGAAAATGAAAAATATATCAATAGCAGTAATAGCATTGTGCGCCTTCACTTTTGTAGGTTGTGACGATGAAGATTATATAGTATTACCCGAACCGGCAGATAAAGAAACTCCCGCAGTGGACGGTACTGAATATACTAGCGGAACAGCAGATTTCTCAACATTTGTAAGTGTAGGGAATTCTTTAACTGCAGGTTATTCGGATGGAGCTTTATTTATATCAGGTCAAGAAAGTTCATTTCCAAATATTCTGGCAAAGCAATTTGCTTTGGCTGGAGGAGGTGCTTTTTCACAACCTTTAATGAATGATAATTTAGGGGGCTTGCTTTTAGGTGGGAATCAAATAATGGGAAATCGATTTTATTTAAAGTTTGATCCTGTAAATGGAGTTGGTCCTGTGAGGTTATCAGGTACACCTACCACGGAGGTAAGTACTATTTTATCAGGTCCTTTTAATAATATGGGTGTTCCTGGAGCTAAGAGTTATCATTTAGGGTTTTCTGGCTATGGAAATATAGCAGGAGTTGGTACTTATGCAAACCCCTATTATGTAAGGATGGCTACTTCACCTGGAGCTACAGTTATGGGAGACGTTATGGCGCAGAGTCCTAGCTTTTTTTCTCTGTGGATTGGGAATAACGATGTGTTAAGTTATGCTACTTCTGGAGGGGACGGTACGGATCAAAAAGGAAATTATGACCCTGCTACTTATGGAGGGAATGATATTACAGATCCTGTCGTATTTAAAAATGTATACGGAGGATTATTGCAAACATTAACTAGTGGAGGAGCCAAAGGAGTAGTTGCTACGATTCCTAATGTTACTACGATACCGTATTTTACGACAGTACCTTATAATGCAATTCCTTTGGATGCGGCAACAGCAGGGGTGTTAAATCAAGCGTTTGCTCCTTATAATGGAGGGTTACAGTTAATGGTTAGCAACATGCTATTGTCTCAGGAGGAAGCAGATCGAAGAATGATTTCCTTTGCTAAAGGGAAAAATCCAGTATTGATGTTAGATGAGGATTTGACAGACTTAACCGCTTATAATTCAGGATTAACCAATATGAGACAGGCTACAGAAACAGACTTATTGGTCTTGCCTTCCAAGAATTTTATTGGAACTCTCGTAGGAGGTAATGCACAGTATATTAATGGTGTATCCGTTCCTTTAGGAGATATGTGGGTCTTAACACCTGAAGAACAAGAAAAAGTAAACATAGCACAATTGTCATATAATGAAACAATTAAAGATTTAGCAGGTCAATATGGCTTGGCGGTGTTTGATGCTGCAAGTTTATTAACAGAATTGATAGAAACAGGAATCACTCAGAACGGAATTACAACGACCGGCGTGTTTGCTACTGGAGGAGGATTCTCTTTGGATGGTGTACATCCATCGCCTAGAGGCTATGCGATTATGGCAAATGGAATGATCGAAGCCATTAATACTTCCTATCAATCCAATCTACCCAAGGTAAATGTGGGGAATTATAAAGGTGTATATATCCAGTAAAAATCACAATTTTTCTTGAGAATACCCTAATAAAACTTAGGAAAACAAGCGCCTTATTTAAATAAGGCGCTTGTTTTATAAAAAAACGGTTTTTTTTAAAGTTTTTAAGCCAAAAAAATTATCTTTGCAGCTTAAAAGGGAGAAATCCAGATTGAAATTAAATAACTAAACAATAAACAGTTACCATAATGGCAAAAGTTACAGGTAAAGTTGCACAAATTATTGGTCCTGTGATTGATGTAGAGTTTGCATCAGGAACAGAATTACCAAAAATATACGATTCATTAGAAATTACAAGAGAAGATGGATCACTTTTAGTATTAGAAGTACAACAACATGTTGGGGAGGATACCGTGCGTACAATCGCAATGGATTCTACCGACGGATTGAGTAGAGGTTATGAAGTAGCTTTGACTGGAAGCCAAATTCAAATGCCTGTAGGTGAAGATATTTATGGACGTTTATTCAATGTAATCGGTGATGCTATCGATGGATTGGGTGATTTACCTAAATCAGGTAAAAACGGATTACCTATTCACCGTCATGCTCCAAGATTCGAGGATTTAACAACTTCAGCAGAGGTGTTATATACTGGAATTAAAGTAATCGACCTTATTGAGCCTTATGCAAAAGGAGGTAAAATTGGATTATTTGGAGGTGCAGGAGTTGGAAAAACAGTTTTGATTCAAGAATTAATTAACAATATTGCAAAAGGACACGGTGGATTGTCTGTTTTTGCAGGTGTAGGTGAACGTACTCGTGAAGGGAACGATTTATTGCGCGAAATGCTAGAGTCTGGTATTATCAAATATGGTGATGCATTTATGGAGTCTATGGAAGAAGGAGGATGGGACTTGTCTAAAGTAGACAAACCTGGAATGAGAGATTCTAAAGCTACTTTTGTTTTCGGACAAATGAATGAACCACCTGGAGCACGTGCTCGTGTGGCATTATCTGGTTTAACTATTGCAGAGTATTTCCGTGATGGTGGGGATGATGGAGAAGGGAAAGATGTATTGTTCTTTGTAGATAATATCTTCCGTTTTACACAAGCAGGTTCTGAGGTATCGGCTTTATTAGGTCGTATGCCATCAGCAGTAGGATACCAACCAACATTAGCTACCGAAATGGGAGCGATGCAGGAGCGTATTACTTCTACTAAAAAAGGTTCTATTACATCTGTACAAGCGGTATACGTACCTGCAGATGATTTAACAGATCCAGCGCCAGCAACAACCTTTGCGCATTTAGATGCAACAACGGTATTGTCTCGTAAAATTGCAGAGTTAGGTATCTATCCAGCGGTAGATCCATTGGATTCTACTTCTAGAATCTTAACTCCAGAAATTTTAGGAAAAGAGCACTATGATACGGCTCAAAATGTAAAAGAATTATTACAACGTTATAAAGAATTACAAGATATTATTGCAATTCTTGGTATGGAGGAATTAAGTGAGGAAGATAAATTAGTCGTACACCGCGCACGTCGTGTACAACGTTTCTTATCACAGCCTTTCCATGTTGCTGAGCAGTTTACTGGGATTCCTGGTTGTTTAGTAGATATTAAAGACACTATTAAAGGATTTAATATGATTATGGACGGTGAATTAGATAAATACCCAGAAGCAGCATTTAACTTAAAAGGATCAATTCAAGATGCAATTGATGCTGGAGAGAAAATGTTAGCCGAAGTATAATAATTTGTTTTGTAATTAAGCAATCAAAATTTAAAACGTATAAAATATGTTTTTAGAAATAGTAACACCAGAAGCAGTAATTTTTAAGTCAGAGATTGAATCTGTTGTAGTTCCTGGAGTGAATGGTAAATTTCAACTATTGAAAAATCACGCGGCAATCGTATCTATATTGGTGGGAGGTGCAGTGATTATCAAAGGAAATGATGTTCAGATTGAAAAGGAATTTGAAACTAAATTCACCATTTCAAAAAATGAATATTCATTGAAAATTAATAGTGGAACTATTGAAATGAAAGAAAATAAACTAATTATCCTCGCGGATTAATTATTTTAAAAAATTATTTTTAGAAAAAAGCATTGCCTAATAGGTAATGCTTTTTTTTTTGAACTCCTATTTTTTTTAGTGTTAGTCTCCTTGTTATTTCTTCTGAAAAGAAGGTCTAAAACTCTTAATTAGTTAGTGTACAAAAGGTTGAAAAGCTATTTTTTTTATTGAAAAGAGCTTATTTATAATTATTTTAACTTATATTTGTATATAACCGGTAGTGTTACTATATTATAGCATAGCACTGCTGTTTTGTGAAAATAACAGATTAACCTAACCCTAAATGAAAAGAATCAACCCCCGCTCGTTTCTTTCTCTTTGTTTCATGATACTCATGGTTCAAAGTGCTGATTCACAAGAATTAGCGAGTCCAGCTCTTGGGTTTTCTTATGCGTGTGCTTCAGATAATTTCAATGAATTTAGTATAGAGGTCTCTTCTATTGTAGGTGGGTTTAATAGCAATAATGTTTTTGTAATAGAAATGTCGGATGGGAATGGGAGTTTTGATAAACCAGTCCTCTTAGGTCAAGTTTCGGATAAAAATAACACCTTAAATTTTGTAATATCTTTTGCCTTAGTGCCATCAACTTTTGGTGAAAATCATGTTATTAGAGTGCGGTCTACAAGTCCTGTTACTACCAGTCCACATTCAAATTCATTTGCAGCTTATTATACTTCTAATACGCCTTTAGTGTTGGAAAATTATCAAGATATAGATTTGTGTGAAGGAACTTCAACTTCGCTTACTTTAAATGAAACACCGTTCACATCTTTCAATTGGTACAAAGATGGTGCTTATCATACCACTGCAGGAGCTACGATTCAGGTTAAAAAACCTGGACTTTATTATGCGGAAGTAGATTTTAAAATATGTAGTGGTGGTGTTGCAGTATCTAACTTGATAAGAGTGTCTATTATCGCACCATTAATTACTGAAATTTTAGGAAAAGAAAGTGTTGCCTTGTGTACAGAAGATAGCTATGAGTTAGTGTCTAGTACTACTGCAATTGAAAATAATTACTATTGGTATAAAGATGGTAATTTAATTACAAATATTTCGAATAAGGAAAGTTCATATACAATAAGTGGAGCTAATATTTATGGAAGCTATTTCCTGGAAATCGAATCTCCAGTTGGATGTGTATCTAGTTCTGATGTCGTTTTAATTTCTAATGCAAACACGGAATTTGAAGTGGCTGCTGTGGGGCAGGTAGAAAACATCATTATATTCCCTGGAAATTCACATAAATTAGAAATATCGACGACAGCTCCTGCAGTCTCCATAGATTGGTATAAAGACAATTTGTTGTTTTTGAATGATGGTCCTACAGCCATTGAAGTGACAAAAGAAGGTGCTTATAAAGCCATGGTGTCAATTCCTGGATCTCCTTGTGGAGCGGTGGTTAGCTCACCTGTGTTTAAAGTATATAATCCAAGTAAGTATTTTGTAAGTATTAGTACTCCAGATAATTATAGCGCCTGTATTTCTTCGGAAGTAACAGTCGCAATAGATAAATTACAATATGGAATAAGCTCTGGAGAAAAGTTTGACTTTAAAGATTTTGATGAGGGGATGTTTACCTATTCTTGGTCTTATAACGAAGAGGATCTTAACTCGGTTAATACCGCTTCATTATTAGTTAACGATACCAATAAGTTAGGGGCCTATAAGTTATCTATTTCTGACGCCAGTGGGGTTAAGTCTATTTCAAATGCCGTAAAAGTGAATTTAAAACTCGCTGCTGTACAATTAAAGGGGAATGAAGTTGTGTATTTATGTGCAGAAGATTCTTATACTTTTGAATCGGATGTTGATAATGCTAAGTATAAATATACTTGGTATAAAAATGATGTAAAAATCACAGAATTACCGGACTATACTCCGACATATACGGTCTCTGAGGATGTACATGCAGATTATCGTGTTTCCGTACTAACAAATGGTGGTTGTACTACAGTTTCTAATACTATAAGTTTATTAAGCGCCTCGGTATCCTTTAATGTCATTGCCAATGATGCTAGCGAACCTATTGTGTTATTTGGAGGAGCTACAAAATCCTTAACAATATCTACAACAGCTATAAATCCTACCATAGCATGGTTTAAAGATGGATTTAAGATCCCAGGATCCAATACCTTGAGCTTATCCATATCCGAACCAGGTGAGTATAGAGCAAAGGTGGAAGTACCGGGCACATGTGGTCAGACCGTTTATTCTGATTATTTTTCCGTAGTAATTCCTGAAAATTACGAACTTACGATACAAACAAATTCTGGTTATTCACCCTGTGATGTTTCAACTGTTTTGTTGTCTATAAAAAAAGTAGTTATCCGAATTTCTACAGATCATAAAATTGTGTTGAGTCCATCAGATTATGATAAATTCTCGTTTAAATGGTGGTACAATGACCTACTTGTTTCTGGAGCAACAGAAAGTACTCTGTTGGTAAATGATTGGCTTAAGTCGGGAAAGTATAAATTAGAAATTAGTACTCTGGATGGTGTCACCGCTATATCTTCTGAATTGCAGGTTGATATTGAGTTACCAGTAACGGATATTACCGCTGAAAATTTTGGCGGAACAATTTGTAAAGGAACGAACGTTCAATTGTCTACCACAAAGAAAGAAGGATGTACTTACCAATGGTATAAAGACGGGGTTTCTATGGATGGAGAAAATACATTTCAATTAAGCGTTGAAGAAGAAGGATCATATGCAGTTCGAGTTATAAAAAACGCTTGTGAAAGTACGTCTGTAGCATTAGAAATTGACTATGTAGATGAAGAGAGTATAGAAATTAGCCCTTCAGGAATCATTTTTATTTCTCAGGGCGCCACTAAAAATATCACCGCCTCTGGAGGACAGGTCTACGAGTGGCAGAATGAACAAGGAAATATTTTGTCAACTACCGATGTTTTAAATGTCAGCAAACCGGGTATGTATGCCGTGATTGCTCAGGTCGGAGACTGTGAGATTGTGAAAATTATAGAAGTTGCCTATAAAGTGACGACTTCTGTCCCTAATATAATTAGTCCTAATGATGATGGAGTAAACGACACTTGGGTTTTACCTTACGGGTATTCCTTTAATAAAGAAGTGGAGATTATTATTTATAATACCAACGGTATCGTTGTGTTTAGAACCACAAATTATCAAAATAACTGGCCGGAAATTTCTGTGACTGCCAACACAATCTATTATTATATAATTAAAGAAAAAGGACAAATTCTTAAAAAAGGATCAATAACCGTTATTAAATAATACTTTATGTCTAAATACTATTGTCCCCTGCTTTTTTTTGGGTTTTTTATGTGTACTGTAATGGCGCAAAATGAGCCTGTAAACTTATTGAATGTGCCGACGCATAACATGATAAAATTCAATAGAAATCTTGTGAATCCGACCTTTTCCATTGTAGGGGAAACCGCTTCCAATATTACTATTTATAACAGGAGACAATGGATAGAATTTGATAATTCTCCAGAAACTTACATGCTTAATTATTCGGGAGTACTTTCGGATAACGTAGGTGTGGGGATAAATATATACCAACAAAATTCCGGAGTTATGAAAAATTTTGGGGTGTCGGCTAATTATGCTTATCGCTTTAAAATGAGACCTAAAGTTGCTTTGACTTTAGGGTTTAATACAGGGTATTATAGTAGTGGACTTAATGACAATGCAATTTCTTCTGGAGTCCCGGATCCTGCTTTACAAGGCGTGGATAATAGTGCGATTTTTAAGTTTATGCCTGGAGGAAACCTAACGATTGGGAAATTTGATATTGGAGTATATGCAGAAAATCTTGTAGACTACAATTTGAAAACTTCAGAATCTTTAACAGATTTTGGGTTTAGAAATAAAACATTTACAGGGCATTTGATGTACACCCAACCATTGTACGTAAAGAAAGGTCTATTTAAAGAGAGTAAAATTAGAATGTCGATAAGTAATAGGAGGTCTCCTGAACGCGGCGATGATTTGTCGGGAAGTTTGTTACTTGACCTACCTAAACTTGGTTGGATTCAAGGTGGCTATAGTGATTTTTACGGTTATTCAATTGGATTGGGAATAAACGTATCAAAAAATATATCGTTTGGATATACGATAGAAAAAGGGCTTGCAGAAGGGATTAAAAACTTTGGACCTACGCATGAATTTGTGTTGGCTTATTCTTTTAAACCAAGAAAAAAAGGACTTAAGATTAAAAAGGAAGTAGCGCTAAAGGAAATAGACAGTTCTCTCAATATAAAAGAGACCTCTCTTAAGAAAAAAGAAATTCTAAAAAAAGAAGTTGAAGCTTTTAGGAAGAAGCAAGCAACGATGAATTTAAAAGAAGTAGCAGCTACAGGAGAAGTAAAACCAGTACTAAATGATTCCAATGGAATTCCATATCAATATTTAGGAAAACTTAAGAATGTTACCAATGGTTATTATATTGTAACAAGTATTTTCAAGAATGAGGCTGCCGCTAAAAATAAGGTAGCGCTATTAAAAAGTCAAAACCGCAAAGCTGCTTATTTTAAAAATAGTAATAATGGTAATTTTTATGTTTACTTAGATTCTTTTTTAAGTTGGAAAAAAGCAAAAGATACGGTGCGTTCTTCCTATAATAATAGCTATAAAGGAAATCTATGGATTATGGATGTTTCTGGAAAGCTAGTAGTAGAAAAGAAGCAGGAAAAAACAAAGAAGATAGTTGTTAAACCGCGTGCCTTTACGAAGGTTGCTTTGGTAGAAAATCCAGTAAAAATACGAAATGTAGCCATGGAAATTTCAACGGTTACTAAAGGAAACTATTTAATAGCGAGTGTGTTTTCTAAAAAAAGTAATGCAGATAGATTTGTAGAGAAGTTAAGAGCTAGAGGCGTAAAAGCTAATTATTTTATCAATCCGAAAAACAATTATCACTATGTGTATTTAGCACATAATAAAGATAAAAACACCGTGAGAAAAGCCTATTATTCTCATGTTAATAATACCTTTTTTGGAGAGATGTGGATCATGACAATTCACCTTCCTAAACACGTGACTATAGATATAAAAACACAACAAAGTGACTTCGTAATAGCGAATGTACCCCAAGGATATTACTTGGTTGTGAATGTCTTTAAGAATAAAGACAACTTTACTAATTTTATAGCTAAACTCAAGCGATTAGGTTTCGCTCCAAAATATATTACCAATCCTAAAAATGGATGGCGTTATGTGTATTTAAAATACGCGACAACGAAGTCTATTGTTACAGCAGCTTACCATTCTAATTCGAAGAACTCCTATAAGGGAGATAAATGGGTCATGAGCGTGAGAAATGAATAAGAGTTATAATTAATACCCTGAACCCCTTCATAATGAAAAATATAGTTACCAACCCAAACTATTTTCGCTATTCAAAAACAATCTTATTTTTGATGCTAGCGATTTGTTTAAATACGACAAATCTACTTGCTCAAACAGCCGTAGATTTTACAGCGAGATATTCCGATAAATTGAGAGGAGATTTGACCTTAATTTCTAATAATATTTTAAATAGAGATGCAGGAGTAGGCCAAAGACCGAATGACCCTTATAATGATTTTAAAAATAAGTGGGGATATTATACGTATAACGATAATTTTAACATGGCATATATTGATGTGGATACAGATACATCCACATTCTCATCAAGTAAGGCCACTTTAAATATACCCAATAGTACTTGTTTAAATGTGAAATTTGCGGGCTTGTATTGGGGAGCAATTTATAAAGAGGCTTCGCGTGCATCAGGTTATAATACAGTAAAATTCAAATTGCCGGGTGCAGCCAACTATTTGGACATTGAAGCGGATGACATTATTTTTGATGAAGAAGGTAGATATACCCCAGATCCGTATGCCTGTTTTGCAGATGTTACGGGCTATTTACAAGCATTGTCTTCTCCCGTGGGAGAATATACAGTAGCCAATATACATGCCAGTCTTGGGAAAAGTGGAGCAGGGGCTCCTTCAGGTGGAACCTCAGGTGGATGGACCTTAGTGGTTGTGTATGAAGATCCATTGCTAACCAATAAAAATATTACTATTTTTGATGGGTTTTCAGGTGTAAATATGCAGGGGAATTCCGCTGATATTTCTGTAGCTGGTTTTACGACGATTCCTGTAGGTCCTGTGAAAGCAAGTATTGGAGTTTCTTGTATAGAAGGGGATGCTAATTTAGGAGGGGATGCTTATAGTATAAAGTCGGGGAGTAATGTTTCTTTTAAAGTATTATCGGATCCGGTGAATCCAAGTACGAACTTCTTTAATAGTTCTATCACCATTAATGGAAGTCACTTTACAGACAAAGTTCCCAACAGTATTAATAATTTAGGGTGGGATAGCGATTTGTTTTTAGTAAACAATCCCTCTAACTCTGTAATAGGAAATGATGAAAATTCGGCAACTTTACGTCTTCAGACAAACAGAGATTCCTATTTTGTGTTTCAAACTTCTTTCGCCATTGAAATTATCGAACCGAAAATAGTGGTGATAAAAACCGTTGACGATGGAACGAGTGATATTACTGGGGATAGTGTGATCCTTGGCGAGAGCTTGTGGTATCAACTTAGGTTTCAAAATACAGGGAACGATAGTGCTACAAATACCATCATCAAAGATCTTTTACCTATAAATGTGGATTTAGATGAGGCTTCCATTAAACTCCCAAGTTTTGTGACATATGGATATACTCTACCTACAGCGACTACGGGGGGGATTATAACATTTGATATTGATGATTCGATAGTTACTAAGGGGGCTACTTTTTACGATATTCGCTTTAAAGTGACCGTTACAGATCAATGTAATGATTTACGTGATGCCTGTGAAAACAAAATTGAAAATGTTGCATTTGCGTATTATACAGGATTGGTGAGTGGAACTGAAATAAGTGACGATCCCAGTTTTTATGGCTTGGACAATTGTAATTTTGGCTTGTCAGGCTCAACAAATTTTTTAGTAGATGTAGACGGATGTACCTTCGAGAGAAGAGAAGTGATGTGTGGAGCCTCCTTAGATATTACGGCTGGAGATGGTTTTGCTTCTTATGTATGGAGAAATGCTCTAGGTGTTGAAGTCGGTACGTCTAAGACGCTTACAGTTACAAAGTTGGGGGTATATACCGTAGAAAAAACAGCTAATCTACCCTGTGTAGATGCATCAGAAACAATCACGGTGGTTCCTTTTGGGACTCAAACAAATCCGCTAATTGTGAAAGACATTAGTGGGAAGTACTTATATGTAGATGCGGTAAAAACATGTCCTAATGATGGACGTCAATTATCTGAAATTTATTTATGTGGAACCGCTGATTATAGAGACATTACTGTTAGTAATCTAGGAGCCCAAGAAATAAAATGGCAACGCTTAATCAGTAATCAAGGGGCGGCAGATCAAGATTGTCCAAATGTAGATGTAAAAAGTAATTGGGAGGATTTATTAGGTTTTACTGATAGCTATAAAGCCGACACTGAGGGTGAATATAGGTTGAAAATAATATATACCGGAGGCTGTTTCACCAACTATTACTTCAATGTGTTTAAAGCGACCGTAAAACCGGTTATTGTCGAGAAAAATATCATTTGTGGAAATGACGGTAGCATTACCATAAATAATATGGATACATCTCTATATGAATTTAGTGTAGTTTTGGACGGGAAACCAGCAGGGACTTTTAGTAGTTTAGTTTCTTACCCTATTACAGTTGCAGGAAATTACACGGTGTATTTTCGTCAAATTGGAGCCAATCCTTTGGCTTGTATTCCTACGATACAGGGAATTAATATTGCGACTAGAACGATTGATCTTGAGAATGATATTACCATTACAGTGAATGATATTTTTTGTGCTGGTAATACAGGAGGAATTCGTGTGCAAGTAAATAATGTCCCTGGCGATTATACCATGGTATTACACAACCTTGCAGGAGACGAAATTGGCAGTTATGGTCCGGAACCACTTAACGATTATTTGTTCGACGCATTGGCAGGAGGAAATTATCGTGTTACGATTACAACTCCAGACTGTTTATTTATTACAGAAATAATCCAGGTAAAAGAAGAAATATCATTGCAACTAATTGCAGGGATTTCTCAAAATATTACCTGTAGAGAAGGGAATATACAAGTAGATCCTTCCGGAGGGAAACCTCCTTATAATTATGCCGTACACAGTTATAAACTAGAAAATGATACAGGCTGGACAACGATAGCCCCAATAGATTATGTGTACCAAACAAGTCGAATTTTTGATATTCCTACGATAAATGGTGCTGGAGAATACAAGTATATTGTTGAAGATAGAATCTTTTGTACAGCGATTTCTAATATTGTGAAAATTGTATTGGAGCCAGATGTTGATTTTGATTTAGAGACTGTAGACATCTCGTGCTATGGGAAAGAATCGGGAAGTATTTCCTTTGTTCTAAATGATAATTCTAAAAAATTAGCCTTTGCACTGGATGATGGTATTGCAGGGAATGGTAAGTACGATGCTATTATTTCTGGTAGTAATCCTGAAGCCTTTGAACCTGATTCCTTTAATAATTCAGGTGTTTTCTCTAATTTACCTGCAGGAAATTATACCTTTATATTGAGAGTAGGAAAGTCTAATAAGGCGTGTTTTTTTACATTCCCAATAACGATTACACAACCGACGGATACTTTATTAGGAACCTTGGTTGAATCACAGGATTTAACCTGTAATAAACTAGGGGAAGTCACCGTTTCTGCTTCTGGAGGAACACCTCCTTACCAATACTCCATAGACGGAATAACTTTTGTAAGCTCAAACGTCTTTAAGGGATTGTCTAGCGGATCTAACATCGTAACTATTCGTGACGCCAATGATTGTGAAGTACCTACAAATACAGTTGTTTTTATCGCATTGGATATGCCTACGGACCTGAGCATTAGTCAGACACAAATAACCTGTCCAAGTTTAACATCGGATCTTACCGTGGATTCAGTCCTTGGAGGAACCTTGCCGATTACCTATGAGATTATAGCTCCAGCAGGAGCTGTAATAAACAATGGAAACAATAAGATATTCACTCAGTTAGTAGCGGATACCTATCGCATAAAAGTGACAGATGCTAAAGGTTGTAGTTACGAAGAGGATTATACCATCGCTGCTATTACCGAAATAGCCATTACTGGAGTGGTGGATAACCAATTGATTTGTAAAGGAGGGACTTCTGGAAACGCTACCTATACGGTCAGTGGATTTACAGAAACTTATAGTTATACCTTAAATGATGGCACTGAAATAAAGGGACAAAATAATAATTCAATTTTATTAACCGGCGTAAGTGCAGGGACTTATACGATTAACATAACAGACGAAAAGACTTTGTGTACAGATACTGTTACAGTGACCCTATTGGAACCAGCGGAGGATTTAAGTATGAGTTTAACTGCAACGCCTATCACATGTACTAGCAATGCTACCATTACTGCGACTGCAAATGGTGGTTGGGGTGCCTTGGAATATCAATTAGAAAATGCTGCAGGTATTGCCCTAATACCATACGGATCGAGTAATTTATTTACAAAGGTACTTCCAGGTGATTATACGGTTTTTGTAAAAGATATAAATGGTTGTATCGAACCTGATACGATCACTATAGACCCTGTTGTAATCCCTACAGTGAGTCTTATTGCCAATACAGTATGTTATACAGCAGCAGGAACTATTACTATTACTGCTACAGGAACCGGCTCGGGACCACTTCAATATGCATTAAATGGAGGGGCTTATCAAGTAGGGACTGTATTTACCAATATTTTACCAGGAGATCATTCCGTAACTGTAAAAGATATGTATGGTTGTACTGCCACTTCTACAGTGATGAGTATTTCTACGGAACTTAGTTTAAGTACACAGTTTGTTAGTATCAGTGCTTGTGGTACAGGTACAGATGTAACCATCACTGCAAACGGAGGCGATGGAACTTACACTTATAGTGTTGTCGCAACAGGAGGAGTTCCTACATATGGAGCTTCCAATGTGATTTCTATAAATACTGCAGGTGTTTATGACGTAACAATAAAAGACGGTAAAGACTGTATCGCTTCTGAAACCATTACTATTGTAAAAGACTCCGCTTTAACTATTTTGGCTCCGAGTACGAAAATTTTATGTAACGGAGAATTGAGTAGTATTACAGCGGATGCATCGGGAGGTCAAGCTCCGTATCAATATCAATTAGAGGATACTTCCGGAGGAATACTTACGAGCTATCAAGCAAGTCCTGTTTTTAATAATGTTTCAGCAGGAGATTACAAAATCCGATTAAAGGATGCAAGAGCTTGTACAGAAACAGTAAATATAACAATTACGGAACCAGTAATACTAGCTGCTATTGTAAATACACTCGACCTAGTTTCGTGTAATAATAATATAGATGCAGCAGTGGAAATCACATGGCTTAGTGGAGGAGTCGCTCCTTATGTATATAGTTTTGATACTGTAAATTATAGTGATTCAAATACGGGGAGACTTACAGCAGGAAATCATACCGTGTTTCTTAGAGATGCTAATTTATGTATCTTCTCAATGTCGGTTACTATTGCAGCTCCTTTAAAAGCACCAACGTTTACAACGTCAACAGTTGTGTATAATTGTGATGGGACAGCTAATGTAAGTATTTCACCTGTAGATCCATTACCTTTATTTGATTATACTTATAATTTAAATGCGACCGGAGCAGTTGGACCTAACAACGGATTGGGATTTGATTTTACCGATTTAGGAGTAGGAACCCATAGTATAGAAATAGGATACACACCCATAAGTCCATTAGTAGCTTGTCCACGTACAGAAATAATAACAGTTGTTGTGGCTCCAAATATGGAGTTTAATGCTGTAATAACTGCAAGTACAGACATTAGCTGTAAAGCAGGAAATAATGGAGATATCACAGTGCAAGTTTCAAATTTTGACACGACCCAAGGGTATCAATACAGTTTAGATGGTGGTGCTAATTGGAAAGCGACACTATTTATAAATACCTTTACAGTACCGCTTTTAAAAGTAGGTAGTTACACAATTGCTGTTCGGGATGTAAGAAGTGAGGGTGTTAATTGTACTATTAATTTGTCTCAAACGCTAAATGAACCAACACTTTTAGTGGCCAGTGCAAAGATTACAGAAGTGTTAACCTGTAACAATGTTGGAGGAGAGATTACCGCAAGTGCCGTAGGAGGTATAGTAGCTTATGAATATCAATTGGAAAATACCACAGGTACGGTACATACCCCTTATGGACCTGATAATTTATTTACGAATGTTCTTGTAGGTGATTATATTGTTTTTGTAAGAGATGCAAATGAATGTGAATCACAAGTTACGATTACTATGAATCCTGCGATTACACCTACCCTAATTATTGAGGCAGATACCGATTGTTATACAGCTACAGGAAATGTTACCATAACAGCTACAGGAACAGGAACGGCACCATTGAAATATGCATTAAACGGAGGTGCTTATCAGGAAAGTAATGAGTTTTCGAATGTTTTACCAGGTATCCATGAGGTAACTGTAAAAGATGTCTATGGCTGTGAAGTAACTGCAACTACGCTTACTGTTTTTAACGAACTTACTTTAAGTACTCAGTTTTTGAGTATCAGTGCTTGTACAGATGCTACAGATGCTACTATTACAGCCAATGGAGGTGATGGAACCTATATGTACAGTATCATGCCAACAGGAGTAAACCCTACGGCAGGAGATTATGGAACTGACAATGTGATTACTATAAATGCTATTGGGAATTACGATGTCTATGTAAAAGATGGTGAAAAATGTGAAACATTCGAAACGATTACAATTGTAAAAGATCTTCCTTTAACTATTTCGGCTTCTAGTACACCTATTTTATGTAACGGAGATTTAACAACAATTACTGGTGCTGGCTCAGGAGGAGAAGGTCCGTATTCATACCGTTTAGAAAATGCGTTGGATGATGAAATTCGCCCTTATCAATCAAGCCCTAGTTTTAAGAATGTTTCTGTTGGAAACTACAAAGTCAGAGTTAAAGATGCTAGGAACTGTGATTCTTCGTTTGTAGTAAATATTTCAGAACCAGCTTATTTAATAGCCTCTGCAGGGGTTACTGAACTCGTTTCTTGTAATAATGGTTTGAATGCAGAAGTTAGAATTACAAATGCTGAGGGAGGAACTCCTTTTGCTGAACCAAATCCATACCGCTATAGTTTTGACGGAGGGATGACCTACATCACTTCTAATATTTCAAAATTACCTTCAGGAACACATACCGTGTATGTAAAGGATGCCGAAGGGTGTACTTTTCCTATGGAAGTTGTTGTGGCAGCTAAGATAACAGCTCCTGACTATATACCAAGTCTTACGTATGATTGTGATGGGAATGGAATTTATACAATTACTGCTGTAGACCCAATGCCATTGTATAGTTATACGTTTAATTTAGATGGAGTTGTAGATGTACCTGCAGATATTACGGTTCCTACTTATGGAGGGCCTACAGGAATTAGTTTTCCAGATATAGTACCCGGGACACATACAGTGAATATGAATTTTACCCCCATAGAAAGCCCTACAAAAAGTGTACTGTTAGAGGAATCTTTTGGGTCTGGTGCCAATACACCTATTACTAATATTGACCCTGTATATTGTTATGAACCACAGGATGGAACAGGTGGATGTTTTGGAGGGAAACATATTAATGATGGAGAGTATAGCGTAACACAAAAAGTAGCCTATCCTTTTGGTTCATGGCGCAATCCAAACGATCATTCGGACATGGTAAATGGACGTTTTTTAGCCATTAATGTTGGTGGAGCGGCTGGTAATAAAGGTGTTATTTACAAAAAAGAAGTTAAAGACATCATTCCAAACAGAGATATAAGCATATCTTTATACGCCTATAACCTTTTAAGACAGGGAACATCGGGAGGAGATCCTTCTATAAAAGTAGAGTTAGTGGATCCTTCCGGTACAATTCTCGCGACTTCACCCGTGTCGCCAGTAATTCCTAAAAACAACAATGCTGATGATTGGCATGAGTTTAAAATCACTTTAAATCCTGGAGCTAATACTAATTTAAGTATTGTAATTCGAACAAATTCAGCTGTAATCAGTGGAAACGATATCGCCATCGACGATATTTTTGCCTACCAAGAACCAGAACAATGCCCTTCTACAACTTCAGTGACCTTTACCGTTGCTACGGATAAGGAATTTAAAGTGGCTACCAATAGCGTTACAGATGCTACTTGTAATGGAGGAAGTGATGGGAGTATCCAGATGCAAGTAAGTAATTTTGATCCCTTGTTCGGCTATCAATTTAGTACCGATGGTGGTACTACTTGGAGTGTTACTCAATTTACAAATGTATTGACAGTAAACGGGCTTGATGCCGGAGCGCACGATATAGAAATTGGGTATATCACAGATGCGTTGGGAACTCAAGATTGTATAGAAACGATTACAGAAATAATAGGGGAACCAACAGCTGTAGTTGCAAGTGCAAGCATTACAGGGAATTTAACTTGTACCAATGCAGGTGCTACTATTACCGCAAGTGCTGTAGGTGGAGGTGGTTCTTATGAATATCAGTTAGAAGATATTGCAGGGCTGCCTATCGTTGCTTTTAAAACGTCTCCTGTCTTTATTAATTTAGCAGCAGGCTCTTATATTGTTAGAGTAAAAGATGTATTTGAATGTGAGGATATTATTGATGCACAAATAGATGTTGTATTACCTACACCTATTATTTATACAACTTCTCAAACCAATTGTTATGCAGGAGATAGTAATGGAAGTATTTCGGTAAATGTTACCGCTGGAAATGGAAATTACCAGTTTAGTATTAATGGGAGTGCTTTTCAAACGCCGAGCCCAGCTAGCGGAATAAGCCATACTTTTTCAAATTTAACAGCAGGGACTTATACCATTGATGTTAGAGATCAATTTAATTGTACAGTAACTTCGGCAGTCACTATAGATTCTCAATTAACAGGATCGGCTTTATTAGTAAATGATATTGATTGTAATGCGCCTACCAATGGTGAAATTTTGATAAACGCCAATGGAGGAGCAGGAGGAAATACGTATCAATGGTCTAATGATGGAGGAGGAATTTGGAATGGGACTAATTTTTCAGGAAATATTTTTACCATTGGAATAGATGGAAATTATATTTTTAAAATAACGGATGCGTCGGGATGTTTTGTTATAACTAATACTATAAGATTAACACCAGCGATCAATCCAGTTTTCACACTCCTTGCAACAGATGTCAAATGTAACGGAGACCTTAGTGGAGTGATTGATATTACAATTGATACAACAAAAGGCTTAGCTCCTTACGTGATAAATATTATTAATACAATAAGTACTACGGACTATGGGACACAAACATCAGGATTACCTGCAGGTAATTATGAGGTAACTGTCACCGATGCTAAAGGCTGTTTTACTGCAAATTTAGTTACTATTGCAGAGCCCACAGCAATCAACGGGAATATTACAAAAATAGATATTTCTTGTGCAAATCCATTTGATGTAAAAGGAACAATATCTATAGATGCAGGAGGAAGTGGAACAGGTCCTTTTACTTACCGAGTGTATAATAATGATTATTCTTTTAATGAAACAGTAGATACAGACACACTAGGGGGTACTAATTATACCTTTTCAAATTTAAACTTTGGGGGTTATAAAGTAGTGATTATTGATACCAATGGTTGTGAAAGTATTTCAGATATTACAATTGGTACTTCACCAGATATTTTAGTTACTATTGTAGGAGTGGCTACCTGTACAGCAGGTAGTATTACTGTGCAAGCGAATACAACTAGTGGTTCCTTAAGTACAGGGCCGTATTATTTTGCGATCTATCCTATTGTAACTTCAGCTCCAGGTGGTGCGGGTTGGTTTGCTGGAACACCTGGTGTTTTGGCTAGTGGAGCCGCTACAGAGGAATACACATTTAACGGCTTAACCCCAGGAGTTACCTATACATTTGTAGTTTATGACGCTAGTACAAAATGTACTTATATTCAAGAATCAGATAAATTGCTAAACCCTATTTCCACATTAACATCAACAATTGAGACAATAACAGATATTACATGTACTGGAGCTTCAGATGGGATTGTAGATTTTACGATTTCAAACTACGAAGCATCAGCGACTCAAGTGGATTATCAAGTATATCAAACCATTACTATCAATCCAATTTTGGGACAATCAGGTTCTTTTGTTGGACTGACTGGTGTAGCTGCATCTGATTCTTTAACGGGTTTAGCTCCAGGAGAATACTATATTCAGTTTACGGAAGTCAATGGAGGGAATCCAGGTTGTATTACTACTTCTCCACCGTTTTTAATCCAGCAATCTCCGGTCTTATTAGACATAAAAGCAAGCCTTACTAAAAATGAAAACTGTAATAAATTAGGTGTAATTACGGCATTAGCACAATATGGAACGTCTCCTTACGAGTATCAAATACAAGTGGATACGGATTCAGCCCCTACTGTTGGAACATGGGGTGGAGGAAATACTACGGGTATTTTTAATGTGGCAGTAGGTGACTATAAAGTATTTGTAAAAGACGCCTTTAATTGTATTCAAAGTGTAGATGTATCGATGTTGTTAGATCCATCACCAGCTATTACGGTGACGGCAGATTATTCTGCTTGTCCAAGTGAAGGGGATTTTACAGTAAGTATCAATCTTGATACTGCTGGAATACCACCATATAGTATTCAAATTAATGGAGGAGCTGCACAAGTGGTGACGGATCCTTTTAATACAGGAACACCATTAATTATAACTGGATTAAATTCGGGTATAAATACATTTCAAATTACAGACAGTAATGGTTGTAGTGAAGCTGTTGCGGATGCAATAACTATTGTAGCACCACTTGAATTCAATGCTACAATTACCAAATTATTTGATTGTACTGTAACTCCCGAAGCCGCAATTACAATTAGTGATGTTGTGGGGTCTGGAAATTATACCTATGAAATAGATGGAGTGGAAGCTGGTGCAAATAATGTTACTGCAGGGACCGGTTTGAACTTACCAACTGAAGTTTGGGCAAACGCAAATATAAAAAGTGAATATATAATTACAATCACAGATACGGCCACCAATTGTACTGCTGTAAAATCAGTATTTATTGTAGCTGCTTTAAATCCAATAATACCAACCCTACCTAACACAGTAGATGCCTTGTGTAGTGGAAGCAATGATGGAAGCATCAGTATTACTGCGCAAGACAATGGTATTGGACCATTTACGTTTGCTATTACAGCGCCGGTTGCTATTCCTTTTACAACAAACAATGGTTATACGGCAACTTTTGATAATTTACAAGGGAGTGTTGCAGGGACCAATTATACCATCACAGTTACAGGTGCGAATGGATGTACAACAGATAAAATAGTAACGATTTTTGAAACTATTCCTGTAAGTATTGACCTTGTAAATACGACACCTTTTGGTTGTACTATTGGAGATATACCCAATGCAGCAAATATTACAGTGACTACAGTAACTGGAGGGAATGGTACTTATACACGCTACGAGTTTGTGAATTCTGATGGACTTCCAGTTCAAGATGGAACGAGCAAAGTATTAACAATTACTTTTGATAGCTTAACCGATACCTATTCAGTAGATATGGGAGCCGCTACACCAGGACTATTTACCATAAACGTATATGATAGCAACGGATGTTTGGCTACAGATACCGAGACTATCATACTGTTTGATGAAATTAACAATGTAAGCATTACCGTTTTAGAAGATATTTCCTGTGTAAATCTGGGAGAGGATATTCAAATAGATGTTATTTCTATTGGAGGAGATCCTAATAAATTTGAGTTTTCTGATGATAACGGAGCTACCTGGAAGTCTTCTAATATATTCAATGATTTAGCCGTAGGAACGCATAATTTTATAATTAGACATACAGATACGGGTTGTACCTATCCAATAAGTCATACCATCGGAGAACCAAATACATTCACGCCTAAAGTAACCATTGTAAACCAAGTATATTGTAAAGGTTCTACAACAGGAAATGTTACTTTTGAATTGGAAGATGCTACCTATCTAAATGGATTTGATTGGGAGATTTTTGATACCAATGATACTACTGTAGATTTTGGAACTGAAGTAGGAAAGGGACCTACTCCAAATATACTTATTGCTGCTGGCTCATACTATGCCATTATCACTCAAAATAATTTACCAAGTTGTGATAATCGTGTGTATTTTACCATTACAGAACCAGCCTTGGGAATATCAGGAATATATACCAGTAGCGCTATTACCTGTCTTGGAAAGGATGGAAGTATCTCAATTACACCAAATGGTGGTTGGGGAAACTACGAATATTATGCAGGAATTGGCACTCCAGGTACTGGAGATTGGGATGCTTCTAACTCATTTACTGGTTTAGGAATAGGTACTTACGAAGTGTGGATTAAAGACATGTCGGGTTGTCCATTTAGAATTCTACCAGATGTAGAATTGGAAAAACCTACACCTATTACCGCGACGTTAACCATTAACAAACCAAATTGTTCAGGTGCCGACGGTGAAATTGAAGTTACTGGGGTGACTGGAGGTGAGGGAACTAATTACCAATACCAATTGTTTTTAAATAATATAGCTATAGGATCTCCTCAAACAAATCCTATATTTAGTGGTTTGGGTCGTGGTACTTACCGT
>NVRM01000154.1 GCA_002400885.1 Flavobacteriaceae bacterium | reverse complement strand
CTGTCAAAACAATTTTACCACTTGCATCCGTTGTAGGATTTGGCAAGAAGGTAGTGACTGCTTCACCATCCTTTTTAAAGGTAACCACATATTCGGTATTTAAAAATAATCCCCCGTTACTGATTGTAATTTGTCCATCATTTGCGGGGCTACAGGTAGTAGGACTACTTGCAACGGCAGACAATGTACTTGTTAACTCACAAGGTAAAATGCTCAAAGTAGCAGTTTGTTCCGCTGGACATGAGTTATTGGCATGTGTAATGGCTACTTTATACAATCCATCATTTGCTGTACTTACATTCGTCATACTAAAAGTACTTGCTGTAGCACCTACTATTTTAGTATAATTATCACCGCCGTCTGTACTTTTATACCATTGGTACGAAAAGCCTGTTGTTACCGGAACAGTCGTATCTGGATCCGTAGAAAAATTGGTTACTGCAACCGCTGTTAGCACTGAGGTAAAAGTAATATCTGAACCGATTAACACATTTAATTGATCTGATATTGCAGCTACCGAAACAACTAAATTACTAAGTGAGCCACCTACTGCCTGACCTCCTGTAGCTAGAACGGGCACACCATTTTCATCGACCGCTCCACGAATACTAGTAGCTGTTTCTAAATCAGATATAAGAATATTAGCTGCACCTTCAACGGCGTCTGGACAACCATCGTTATCACCATCTAAATCTAAATAATTTGGAATACCATCTCCGTCAGTATCTAATGATGTACATAAAAAATCATATGAAACAGCATCTATTTCCAATGCTCCGTTTACTCTCGTAAATCGAATAAACTTAGCACCTCCAGTAGCAACTGTATATCTAACAGTCTCCAAAAATTTTAAGGTTGCACCACTGGCTGCATTATAATTTAGTGGGTTTGTCCAAGTTACATTGTCAGTACTTGTTTCAATTGTATAATCTCCTGTCAAATTATATCTTGTAATCCTAAAATCGATAGGATCTCCTTCTTTTACGATATCGGCTAACTCAATAATTAACGAGTTACCATTAGTCATACGTGCACTTACATCATTTGGCGCCCCTAAAAGGTCCTCTGGATTTAAAATACCCGTTTGAACATATGCAATGGCGTGACGTACTTCAGGTACTACTGAACAATAACCTTCATCCACATCTAAAATCCCATCATTGTCTTTGTCTAAATCACAATCATCTCCAATTCCATCATTATCACCATCTGTAAATAGCGAACTCGCTGCATTACAAGAATCACATTCGGCAGATTGCACAGCACTATCCGCTGCACTAACATCCTCTTGGCCTCCATTGGCAACAACTGGAACACCATCTGCATCTACAGCTCCTGACTGAACCGGACTTCCTGTTAAATTGTCTTGCACAGCATCCGTACTTACATTGGAATTTCCTCCATCCATGGTTGATACTAGTAAATCGGCTATTACAAATACACCTCCTCCTTCTAAGGCATCTGGACATCCATCACCATCAGCATCCAAATCTAAATAATCAGGAATGGAATCATTATCTGTATCCGTATTTAATGGTGTACATATTAAAAAATTATACGAAACCGCATCTATAAGTAATCCTCCTGTAGTTCTCGTAAACCTAATGTATTTTGCTCCACCTGTTGGAACCGTATAATTAACCGTTTCTAATACGTTTACAGACGCTCCAAATGCTGCGTTATACACTAACGTGTTTGACCAAGATGTTTTATTTACACTACTTGATATTCTATAATTGCTAGTA
Organism: Flavobacteriaceae bacterium; assembly: GCA_002400885.1. GTDB lineage: Bacteria > Bacteroidota > Bacteroidia > Flavobacteriales > Flavobacteriaceae. Next base: position 3,379 of record NVRM01000154.1, on the reverse strand, counting down.
CTATTAACCCTGGTAATATCTAATTTTACATTTCCGCCACCTTCAACAATATCATCAAACTCTAAGATAAAAGAATCGCCATGTCCCATTAATGCAGTCACTCCATCAGGACTTGCTAATGCATCATTTGGGCTTGCAATCCCTGTTTGCGTAAAAGATGTAGCATGTCTAACTTCATGAGTTTTTCCACAGCCACCTTCGTTTACATCTAATATCCCGTCATTATCATCGTCTAAATCACAAACATTATTTATTCCATCTCCATCAGCATCACTCTCCGTTGGATTACCGTCCGTACTTGCCAAATAGGTACAAGGCTCACAAATAACACTAGACACTAACAGTTTAGCCGCAGTTTCAGCGCCACAAATATTACCCTCATTCGTAAAAACGACTTTATAAATATTATTATTTAAATCCGTAGTAACCTCCGTTAAGAGCAGTGATACTTCTGTACCACTAGAAACAGTTCCAGATTTCCCCGCAATTAGCACATCGTTCTCATACCACTGAAAGGAAATTAATACATTTGAAGTTGTAGCAGGATTTGTAGCTAATTTGGTCCTAACACCTTTAGCTTTAAATAGTATATCGGACCCAACACACGTGGATTGATCAATTGGAATTGTGGTTGCTGACACTACCACAGCAGATTGAAACGTATTTTGCCCACTCACCGTAGTTGCGGGTACTTGATAACTAGCTGCCACCACTGTCCCGTCTTCATCAATTTCTGGATCATTAATAGTTTTTGCGTCTGCATTTCCAAATTCACCCCCGTCACCTGAACTTGTATTCTTATCCAAGTATGCTTCATCAGAATCAAAACAAGCATCACCATCACTATCTAAATTAATGTAATCGGGTCTTGTAGCAATTGTTTCTCTTGGAATTATCCCTTTTCCTGTTCCATATTTGGCTTCAATTCTATCGTCTAAACCATTCGCGTTCGCATCCACAAAAGGTGCGCTATCTCCTCTATCTATTTTACCATTATTATTCGTATCTAAAGCTGCTATTGTAATATCTCCGGATTCTACAATATCGTAAATCCCATCGTTATCACTGTCTAAATCGTTACAATTTGCTGCTTGGTCGACATCAAAATCAGGTGTATCTTCAAAAGTAGCACCATGTGCTAATGCATTTATTTGTAATTGAGAAAGCGTAAAAGTACCAAGGCTTACTAATAAATTACCATTATTATCATAAGATGCAATTGCACTTGCCGCTTCATAACCTCCAGATACCGTTACGTCATGATGGCCAACTAAAAACCGCACATTATAGGTGCTTTTTATAAAATCATATTCCCCGTACCCTGGTAAAGCATTATTCTGGGTTTGAGAGCCTGAATTGGATAAAAGTGTACAACAACCTCCACCATAGTTCTTATGCGCATCTGTAAAAATAATAAAAGAAACACGAGAAGGAACCGTCAAATCCAATTCGCCACCCGCTTCCCAAAAGGGTCTTACATCAAACAAAGATGCGGGTAAATGATCCTGAATTCCCATAGGCACACGTTTACTAGAAGTCCAAGCAGGATGTTCCGTAGAAAAAGGTCGTGAGACAATGGCCGTTTGTTGACTTACATAAGCTGTCCCTCCATACTGTACAACGGCAATTTCAGTAGTTGCATCGTTCGTCAATATTTGCGTAGCCACTTTATTTATACTTGTAGTCATGGCTGCATACTCTGTATTGTCTATAGACCCTGAAGTATCTAATATAAACACCACTTTAATAGGCCCCACGGATACAAAACCACAGCCTTCATCATAATCTATAATACCATCGTTATCATCATCTATATCGCAGACATCATTTATACCATCTCCATCAGAATCTGAAGGTGTTGGAATACCATTAGTACTTGCTAGATTTGTACATGGATCCACGACTACAGCGGCACTTATAAAATCGTCTTTAACAACAAGTTCCTCCCTCCCTATATCAAAAGTAAATAATGCTTTGCTCTCTGAAATATTTTCAAACTTAACATTCTTTAATGCGACGTGCCCTTTTAATTTTACAGTTTGATTATAACTGTCTATTTTAGCAATGATAAAACTCTTTATAAAACCAAAATCGATAGGATTTGCTTTTACAGAAACACTTAAGAACAAGAGAAACACTACTAATAACTGTATCGCAACTCCCTTCGTAACTTTAACAAAACTAGCTCCTTGAAACTTCATCTTAAGTATTGAAAAATTAATTTGATTCATCATTTCTAATTTTTAAAATCATTGTAAATAAAATGGACTCACACGATATCCCTCTCGCAAAATACGCAGGGCGATAGGAAAACTAAAAGGTAAAAACAAAGATCTAATTATCAACATGACACAATAACAATAATATCTATATTATAAAACCTTTTTTATTTAAAATAATTAAATTGACGATGCTATTCAATAAGCACCAACATATTCATTTCGAGTGAAAATTAAACTAGAAATTTCCCTTATTTTTTAGGGACTATCAAAAGCGTTGGGCATTAACTAACAGCAAACGCTTAACTATACTTTAATTATTTATAAATTCCGGATTCAATACTACAAATTCAGTTCTTCTATTCATTTGATGCTCACTTCCAGAACATTTGACCTTATTTTCACATTGATTCGTCAATTGAGTTTCTCCATAACCTCTTGCATAGATACGATGGGAAGAAATTCCTCTTTTTATAATATACTTCACCGTAGATTCCGCTCTTTTTTGTGATAATTGCAGGTTATAACTATCCCTACCTCTACTATCGGTATGAGAAGTTCCTTCGATCATTAATTGCGGATATTGTTGCATAATCGCTACTACTTTATCCAATTCATAGGCCGCATCTGGACGTATATTCCATTTATCAAAATCAAAATAAATAGGATTGATATTGATAATAGTACGATCCGGAGTTATTACAAAATCTTGATTTTGTCTTCCTGTTTTCTCTAAATCTAAATTCAATAATAATTTTACATTTGGATCCTCTGTGGTATCAAAAATGATGCTATGACTTTCATACCCTTCTTTTACTCCCACTATTTTATAAGTACTATTACAGTACGTCTGAAATGAAAAACTGGCACTACTAGGTGTTTGAATTTCTTTTATCGAAGTCCCTTTTTCAAATACCTCTACGAGTGCATATGATATTTTTTCTCGGGTATCTCTGTCTAACACCGTTCCTGTTACGGCTTGTTCACACTTTTTATTAACAACTTCATTGTCTGTGAAATAATAAATGTCATCGTCTCCTTTTCCACCTTTTCTATTGGAAGAAAAATAACCGCTTTTCTTTTTATCATTATAAATATAAGCAAAATCATCATTTGGGCTATTTAGAGGAGCTCCTACATTTTCAGGCGTAGTACTTGTA
>NVRM01000153.1 GCA_002400885.1 Flavobacteriaceae bacterium | reverse complement strand
TAAAATTCCATCGTTGTCTGAATCTAAATCTAAATGATCAGGGATTCCATCACCGTCTGTATCTCCTCCGTTGGTAGCTGTTGCGATTTCAACTGTATCTAAGATACCATCGTTGTCATCATCTAAATCTACACTGTCTGGGATTCCATCACCGTCGTTATCTTTTTCATTTGTATCATTACATCCAGCACAAGTAGGATCAGGATCCAGTGTGTCTGTTTCAACTGCCACTGTATTTGACACTGATTCTCCTGTGTAATCTAAAGGAATGTGAACTGTAACCATATAAGTAATGGTTGTTCCAACCTCTAACTCATCGATTGTATTATTTAAATTACCTGATTGATTTGTGATTCCATTCCCAGACCAAGAAGTAATACTAGTACCACTTGGAGCGATATCTGTTACTTTAATATTTGTAGCCTTGGTAGGTCCATTATTCAATACTTTGATCGTATACACAATATCTTTTCCTAATTGGAAGAAGTCACTATCATCAGACTTGGTCGTTACAATATCTGCAGAAGCACCATTTGGCAACGTTTCCGTACAGTCAGAACAAGTAGTTGGGTCCGTAACATTCGGATCTTCCGCTGTCACCACATTTTGGAAGCTAGCTCCGTTATAATCACTCGCGATATGCATTGTTACGGTATAAATCACTGAATCTCCATTTGCTAAAGCAATAGTTTCACTCAATGTTCCGTTTCCAGAAGTTCCATTGTCAGCAGACCAAGTCATACTGTCAGCACCGGTTGGTAATTCGTCAATAACTTTTACACTACCCGCATCACTAGGACCATTATTCACAACTGTTATGATATAACTAACATCATCCCCAGGCACAAAACTCGTGATTCCTGAAGCAGCTACTTTAGTCACGTCAATGTCTGCAACTACATCCCCTTCTGGTAATACTTCCGTACAATTAGTACAAGGATTTGGATCGGTTACTCCTGGATCTTTCGCTTTCACAATGTTTGTTAAAGCTCCTGAAAAGTCACTTGGCACTTTAATAGTTACTGTAAATTCTTTTTCAGTCCCAGCAGCAATTTCGATAGTTTCTGACAAAGCACCTGTTCCTTTTGAACTATCAGGTCCTGTCCAAGACATTTCACTAATTCCTAATGGTAATTCATCGGTAACTAACACCGCAGTAGCATCACTAGGTCCCGCATTACTTACTACAATTTTATAGCTAACATTAGTTCCTGGTGTATATGAAGTTTGATCGATAGCCGTTTTAGCAACATCAATATCTGCAATAGAGTTACCCTGAGGTAATACCTCTGTACATCCTGTACAAGCATTTGGATCGGTTACTCCTGGATCTTTTGCAGAAGCAATATTCGTCAAGGTCCCGGTAAAGTCACTTGGCACCTTAATGGTAACCATATATACTTCTGAACCACCCGCTGCGATAGCAATGGTTTCATTTAAAGCGGTCGTACCATTTGTATTATTTGGTCCTGTCCAAGACATTTCGGTAATTCCTGTTGGAAGTGCATCCGAAACCAATACATTACTTGCATTGCTTGGCCCAGCGTTGGACACGGTAATTTTATAGGTAACATCCGTTCCTGGTGTATAAGAAGAAACATCAACCGCTTCTTTTAATACATTTATATCAGCAACCAAACCACCCTGAGGTAATACTTCCGTACAATCCGTGCAAGGATTTGGATCTGTTACTCCTGGATCTTTTGCAGAAGCAATATTTGTTAAAGCTCCTGTAAATCCACTAGGTACTTTTAAGGTCACTGTAAATTCTTTTGAACCTCCAGCTACTACAACCACGGTTTGTGCTAATGCACCAGAACCGCTTGTATTATTAGGTCCAGTCCAAGACATTTCTGTAATTCCACTTGGAAGATTATCTGACACCAATACGTTTGCAGCATCACTTGGTCCTGCATTTGAAACTGTAATAGTATAAGTAACCTCTTCTCCAGGAGTATACGTAGTTGCATTGTCTGCCATTTTTTCTACATCGATATCAGCAATTAAATCACCTAGTGGTAATGTCGCCGTACATCCTGTACAAGAAGTAGGATCTGTAACAGTTGAATCTTCTGCAGAAGCAACGTTTGTAAGTGTTCCCGTAAAATTACTTGGAACCTTTATCGTTACCGTATATTCCGCTTCTGTATTTGCTGTCAAGGCAATCGTTTCTGCTAATGCTCCAGTTCCACTCGTGCTATTAGGTCCTGTCCAAGACATTTCCGTTATTCCACTTGGAAGCGCATCAGATACTAATATATTAGCGGCATCACTTGGTCCCGCATTTGACACTTTAATAGTATAAGTAACACTTATCCCTGGTGTATATGAAGTATCATCTACCACCGTTTTAACAACGTCAAGATCTGCAGAAGAAGCACCTTGCGGTAATATTTCCGTACATGCTGTACATTCATTTGGATCTGTTACATTTGGATCAATGGCTGTTACTATATTTGTTAAGTCTCCTGTAAAATCACTAGGAACTGCCACTGTCACTTCATACTCTACAAAAGCACCTGCTATTAAAGAGATAGTTTCTGACAAAGCTCCTGTTCCTGAAGTATCATCTGGTCCTGTCCAAGACATCGCCGTAATCCCAGAAGGAATGGCATCCGTTACTACAATAGAACTTGCAGTACTAGGTCCTGCATTTGATACTTTAATTTTATAAACAACATCGGTTCCAGGTACATATTTAAGAATCCCTACTGCTTCTTTTACAACATCGACATCTGCAATAGCTCCTCCAGATGGAAGAATTTCCTTACAATCTGTACATGGTACAGGATCTGGTTTGTCTGGATCTACGGCTGATGCAACATTTGTCAAATCCCCCGTATAATCTCCCGGTACTTTAATTACCACCGTGTAACTGATCGTTGCTTTTGCTATTAAAGATATATTTTCGTTTAATGCACCCGTTCCATTACTTGAATCCGAAGCTGTCCATGTCATTTCTGTAATTCCAGAAGGCAAGTCATCAACTACCTGAATATTTGTAGCGTCCAAAGGACCGTTATTAACAACATTAATGGTATAAGTAACCGATTCTCCCGGTGTATAAGTAGTTTGAGTAGATGATTTTTCAATATCTAAATCAGCTATACAATCCGGAGCATCAATTTTTAAAACCTGGTCATCACAATCATACGACGATTTAGCGGTAATAGTTACTGCACCATCTAAACTAGGAACAGTAATGGTTCCTGCGCTCATATCTACTGTCCCAATATCCGAAGTTACTATTGCTCCTTCTGAAACCATAAAATTAACTACATAATCCCCTGACATATCGGTAGCACAAGCTACACCAGCCACACTAAACTCAGGTTCTGCACAGTCTGTTTTACAATTTGTAGGTGCAAAAACAGTTACTCTCTGTACACAATCTCCATTGAAAGCTTTTATCGTTACTTGAGATGATGTCATAGGTACAGTCAATATATTTCCTGTAATAGTTCCTGCATTTACAGAAACAGTCGCCCCAGTAGTTTCATTCAAAATAATTTTATAAGAAGTTGCATCACCATCCACTCGTGGTCCACAAACAGGCTGTCCAACACTAAGTATCGGTTGTACACAAGAATCCGGACAACTTAAAGGTCCTTTTATTTTCACTTCATCAAAACAACCACTTGCATTGGTTGCTTTAATAGTCACGTCATCACCAAAAGGGATGTTTGTAATTGTTCCTTCTTCAAAATTTACGGTTCCAATCCCTTCAACAACCTCAACGGAGACAGCATCTGTTAAGAAATCCACACTGTAGCCTCCTGCATCACATGACATATCACTAATGGTTAACAATACCGGTTTACAAAGTGTATAATCCCAAGCTTCCACATAATCCCCTAATATAAGCACATCACCTCTCGCTTGAATATTTCCGATAAAACCATTCAAAGGCTTATCTCTTGTCGAATTTTTAATAACATCAAATGGGATGAAGAAATCCCCCCCTGCATCTGCAGGAATTTCTCTATTCTGATAAAAAACAACTTTAACATAGTCTGCAGTCACCTCATATATAGGAGTAAAATACTGCAATCCTGACCCTGTGATTAAGTCTACATCTTTATCTGTTAAATCCACATAACTCAACTGTATCGAAAATGTCACATTAGGTTTTCCAAAAACCACTGGTTTTGTCGGGTTTGCTCCTCCAACTTCTGCCCATTCAAAACTGATAACACCAGTACCACTTTCCTCGACAGTAGCCAATGGACTAGGTACTAATCTACCTCCCCCAAAGGAAATACTAGACTGTGCAAATACACTACTAACAATAAGTGTAAATAATAAAACTGAAACTAATAATCTTTTTTTCATACTATTGTTATTTCGTGTATTTAATCAATGCTGAATCAACATTATTTTCGACTCTTTCTTTTTCTTGTATTGCACACTCACTTATTACAACTTCACCATTACTAGGAAAAGCCATAACAGGGTCGGTAGTATAAGTGTCATTAATTAGAAAAGGATTTGTATTAATATATAGGACAGGAGACTTTAAAGCATCATTTTTAATGATGTTCTCCTGTATAATTATAAAAAAGGAATAAGATTGCCACCCTATGTTAGCACTCATTGAAGTAGATAGAAACGTATCTCCATCGCTTAAAAAACAAGTATTATTTGATCGTGCTGTTACATTATAGGTAAACCCACACAATAAGATCATTGTGAATAGTCTTAAAAAAGTTGCTGTAACTTTTAAAGGGGAACCCGATAATTTTAAATAGTAATTTTTCTCCATAGTCATATTTAAATAAATACATACTTAAATATGAAAGTCTAATAGAGACCAACAATAGAGACAATATAGATTTGGGGAAAACTATACACCTACGTCAAAACAACGTAGCGATACTTAGTCGAAGTTAAAATTTAGGGGAAAATCATTTATTGTAATCAATAAAAAAGTGATTTTATCTCTTTCCAAAAGCTGATACAATATTTGGCGAATATACAAAAAATTACATTTCATTAACTTATCCTCAAGAGAAATGTAATTTAAACAACAAATTACCTCAAAAACCACACAAACGGTAAACTTATGTTAACTATTGCTTCGGTTTCTTCTATTAAATTTTATCTGTAAATTCCCAAGACAACTAACCACAAAAAAGGAATGTGATTCACAAGTTATATAAACAAAAAAAGCATCTCATAAATGAGATGCTTTTTGCGGTCTGGACGGGACTCGAACCCGCGACCCCCTGCGTGACAGGCAGGTATTCTAACC
>NVRM01000019.1 GCA_002400885.1 Flavobacteriaceae bacterium | reverse complement strand
AGTTTTTTGCGAATCAAGGGCCAAATTTCTTGTTTTAAGTATAAAATAGACTGCCAGTTCGGGGCATGTCTAAAATTACCGATGGTCATAAAGTCTATACGTTCATTAAATTTCGGGTAGCTAGAAAAGATGTCCGTTGGTAGTTTAGGTGATAGAAATGGCAAGTAAAACAATAGGGATTCGTCTATATTAAACGTGTTTTTAAGCAGGTCCATTTCAACAGTAGAAATAATTAAGCTTAGATCACACCTATAAATACTTGCAATCTCCCGTTTTGCATCGTCGGTAAATAAGAGGTCATCATTGCATGTAATTCCTTTTTTTAATGCCTTGTGACGTGCGTTTCTTAAAAAATGTAAATCTTCGGTGTCCAAAATCCGTAAGGCGGTAGGGCAGTGCTCTGCAACCCGCCATCCGTATTGTTCTTCTATTAAAAAACGGTCAAATATGACAACACTCGGTTTCAATGTTGTAATAAAATCGTCAAAAGAAGGGTCGTTTAGAATTATTTTTTTTTGTGTGATATTGATGCCTTCTAAATCTAAGGAGTTATCGCTTGTTCCAGCCGCAGAAGCCACAGTAATCTGATATCCTTGGAGGGTGAAAAAATCCATCAATTGACACATTCTAATTCCTGCTGCTGTAGAAGTTGGTTCAGGCCATACTAAGCCTATGATAAGAAGTTGTTTTACATTCATGGGATACTGTTCATTGGATTATTTAGGGCAAAAATAGTCTTTGTTTTAGAATGATTGTCCCATTTATAGTTTAAGATAGTAAAAATAAACAAGGTTTAAATTACCGAGAAATCGACCTAAAAGAGGAGGCTAAAATACAGGCTGATAAAACTACGTTTTAAAATTGGTGAAATAAAGAGGATTAACCGTATCTTTGTAGCCATTAAAATAATATCATGTCAACATTTTTAGAATTAGGGGTAGATAAAAAATATATGGAAGCTTTAAAAGAGCTGAACATTAAATCACCTACTGAAATTCAGGAACTCACCATTCCAATCTTATTAAAAAAACCAACCGATTTTATTGGTTTAGCCCAAACAGGAACAGGGAAAACTGCTGCTTTTGGATTGCCAATATTACATCATATAAATCCAGAATTAGGAGCTATCCAAACTTTAGTGTTGTCTCCAACACGAGAATTGGTGCAGCAAATCAAGAAACAATTGTTCCGTTATACGAAATATACCGAAGATAAAATCTTTATTGAAGCGGTATATGGAGGAGAAAAGATAGACAAGCAAATGTCAAATTTAAGCCGTACTACACATGTTGTTGTGGCGACTCCAGGACGTTTAATTGACTTAATTGAACGCGGAAGCATCAATCTAAAACAGGTAAATACTGTTGTTTTAGACGAGGCAGACGAAATGTTAAGTATGGGATTTAAGCAGGATATTAATACAGTGTTACGTTACTGTGCTAAAACAAGTAAAACATGGTTGTTTTCTGCAACAATGCCAGAAGAAATTAGAGGTATTATTAAAAAATACATGACTTCTGATGCTGAACGTGTGGAAATCACCAAAAACAGAGCGGTTAACGAAAACATTACCCATAGATATATTAAAACTACGATTAAGGAAAAATACAATGATATTGTAGGTTTCTTAGAAGGAGCAGATGATGCTCGTGGAATTATCTTTTGTAGAACCAAAGCTGGAACTAGAAATTTATGCGAACAACTGCTTGAAGACGGGTTTTCTGTAGGTGCCTTAGAAGGCGATATGCAACAAAAGGAACGCGATAAAGTAATGCGTGCTTTTAAAAATCAAACCATTCAGGTAATGATTTCTACGGATGTTTCGGCACGTGGAATAGATGTTCAGAATTTAGGTTTTGTATTACATCACCAGTTACCAGAAAAAATGGAATACTATACGCACCGTAGTGGAAGAACTGCAAGAGCAGGGAAAACAGGTGTTTCTATCGCGTTTATCATTCCAAATGAAGTTGAAAAGATTAAAGAAATACAAGAAGCTTTAGGAATTCAATTTAAAGAAATTAAATAATATGGGATTGACGAATAACGATATTTTTAAAAAATTAAGAGTTGCTCTTAAATTAAGAGATACCGATATCGTAGCCATTTGTGGCTTGGTAGATTTTAAAGTATCTAAAAGTGAATTGAATGCTTTTTTCAGAAATGAAAATCATGCAAAATATGTAGAGTGTGGAGATCAGATTTTACGTAACTTTTTAAATGGTTTAGTGGTACATTTACGTGGACCGATGCCTAAAAAAGGAGAGAAAGCACCTGAAAAGGACCAAAACAACTAAATTGCATATACCGTTAATCAAATCTAGGTTAACGAATAACATAAAAAATATATCAAAACTGTTTGATTCTCAATTTATAAGAATCAAACAGTTGTAGGTGTGAAAAAATATCGTAATTTTATTAAAATTGCGATCAAAGTACCTTTAAAATTATATTTTTGTAGACTTATAAAAACAAATTATGTCGGAGAACGTATCAGCTGGAGAATCTACGGAAAAGAAAACAGGAAAGGAATTATATTCCTATCAGAAGGGGGCTATAAATGAAATATTTAGACGCTTTGAAGATGCTGCGGAGGATTATCATTTGTTATACCAACTTCCTACGGGAGGAGGGAAAACAGTGATTTTTTCAGAAATAGTTCGTCAGTATCTAAAACATCACAAAAAGCGTGTATTAGTGATGACTCACCGTGTAGAGCTTTGTAGACAAACATCAGGGATGCTTGATGGTTTTGGAGTAGATAATAAAGTTATTGACAGTAAGGCAAACCTGGATGATCAAGACAAATACAGCTGTTTTGTTGCCATGGTAGAGACCTTAAATAATCGTTTAAATGACGGTAAATTAGATATCTCAGATATCGGTTTGGTGATTATTGATGAGGCCCATTACAACTCGTTTACCAAGTTGTTTAAGTTTTTTGATAAATCATTTATCCTTGGAGTGACAGCAACGCCTTTGAGTTCCAATGTGAAATTACCGATGACGGATAATTACCAGGAACTGTTGGTAGGAGAGACTATTGAATCTCTAATTGAGAGTGAATTTTTAGCACGTCCAGAAACGTTTTCTTACAATGTAGGATTGACTTCGCTAGTGGTAGGGTCTAATGGTGATTATACCGTGAAATCTTCGGAGGATTTGTATACGAATAACGACATGCTTCACAAACTGGTGCAAGCGTATCAAACACATTCGTTAGGCAAGAAAACCTTGATCTTTAATAATGGTATTAACACTTCTATTCACGTGTATAACACGTTTAAAGAAGCGGGTTATGAAATTGCCCATTTAGACAATACAGCATCAAAAACGGAACGTAGACAAATTCTTGATTGGTTTAAAAATACCCCATCGGCTATTTTAACTTCTGTAAGTATTTTAACGACTGGTTTTGATGAACCAACCATTAATACCATCATTTTAAATAGAGCCACAAAATCATTGTCGCTTTATTATCAGATGATTGGTCGTGGTTCTCGTATTTTAAAAGACAAATCAAGTTTTAAAATTCTAGATTTTGGAAATAACTTTCAACGTTTTGGTCCTTGGGGAGCAGATTTAGATTGGGAAAAAATATTTAGATCACCTAATTATTACTTAGAGCGCTTGGCGGATGATGAGGAAATTGAAAGCCATTTTTCTTATGAGATGCCTAAGGAACTTCGTGCACAATTTTCTAAAACCGAAGATGTTTCTTTTGATATTAGAAAAGTATATATCGCTGCGATTGCTAAAGGAGAATCTTCTAAAGTTGTGTTAGAACGTTCGATTAAGCAACAGGCAAAGATTTGTATAGAAAACAGTGAAGATGTCTATGACGCGATGGATTTAGCCCGTAAATTAGGGGATGACATCGATTTTAGAATTGGCAGATACACCAAATGTATTAGCCGCTCAACCCATAATTTTGTGGATTGGCTAAGAGAAGACTATCGTACAAAATTACGTTTTTACCTGCGTGATAACTTTGATAAAGACTTTGAAGAAATTCATGGGTTTCCGCCCGAAGAATAGACTTTTTTAGAATATATAATAGAGAGAAGCTGATGATATGAAATATATTGTCAGCTTTTTTTGTTTTATCTCCACCTATTGCCAAGTTCCTAATGGCCACTTTTTCTTTTTAAACAGCGATTAAAGTAATTCTAACATTTTTTGCAACACTGGGTTTCTGTTTTCACTATTCCAAACAGCCGATAAGACAGTCCGCTGCGGTACATGTATTAATTCTATAAACTGAATGTCCATGGCATAGCCCAATTGTAAGGAGGTAGGAACAATGGAAACGCCAAAATTGTTTTCTACCAATCTAAAAATAGTACTCGCATTGACCGAGGTATGGGAAACAATGGGTTGAAAACCACTTTGTTCAAATAATTGCATTACTTTCTCAAAATAAGCGGGACTATAGGACTTCTCGAACAAGATAAAAGGCGCCTCTTTTAACTGAAACAATCCCTTAAAATTGTCTTTGTTTAAGTGGTGATTCTTAGGAAGTACCAATGAAAAAGTATCTTTAAAAACGGTTTTTGTTTGAAGTCCTTTTGGGACGTGATCAAGCCTAATAAAACCTAAGTCGATGTCGTGTGAAATTAAACTTTCTATTTGTTTTTGATTGTCTAATTCCGCTAATTTAAAATGAATAGTTGGGTGTAATCTCCTGAATTTCAGTAATAATTCCGGAATAAAGTTCTGCATGGCAGAACCTACATAACCCAATTTTAATTGTCCTTCTAAGCCTCCTCCTAAAAGTTTGGTATGTTTAAGCATATGGTCTAAATGCTTCAAATGTAGCTGGGTTTCATTTTTTAAATACACCCCTGCACTTGTCAATTGTACTTTTCGGTTGTTACGTTCAAAAAGACGTGTTCCCAAGGATTCTTCTAGTTGTTTTATTTGCCTACTCAATCCGGGTTGAGATATAAACAAGCGCTCAGCGGCCTTTCTAAAATGCAGCTCCTCAGCGACTGCCAAGAAATATTTAAGATGTCTAACTTCTATTTGATTACTCATAGTTATTAATAACTGTCATTATTGATATTGGTAAGTATCAAAAATAAGAATAACTTTACAAAAAATAACAATTACTCATGTTTAAATACGGAATAGATCAACTTACAGTCTCTAAAGTTTTAAAGATCGCCTCGGGCGAATTGAAAACCTCATTAACAGACCTTGCTATAGAAAAGGTAAATACATGTCGCGCTAAAGTAGAAAAGATGGCCAATGGCGACAAGGCAGTGTATGGAATTAATACAGGATTTGGTCCTTTATGTGATACTCAAATCTCGAAAAACGATACGAGTAAACTACAAAAAAACTTATTGATAACGCATGCAGTAGGTGTGGGGAATTCAATTGATAAAAAATTCTCTAAAATAATGATGATTTGTAAGGTTCACGCCTTATGTCAAGGTTATTCAGGGGTGCGATTGTCTGTAATTGAACGCATCTTATACTTTATAGAAAACGATCTATTACCCGTAGTTCCAGAACAAGGGTCGGTAGGTGCATCCGGAGATTTGGCGCCCTTATCACATTTGTTCTTACCTTTATTAGGAGAAGGAGAATTTTGGAAAAACGATGAAATTATACCTGCAAAAGAAGTATTAAAAGCACATGGTCTAGACATCATAGTCCTTGAAGCCAAAGAAGGTTTGGGCTTGATTAATGGGACACAATTTATTTTAGCTCATACGGTAGTAGGTTTGCAAAAAATGGAATACTTATTAAACCTTGCTGATGTAGCGGGTGCGATGAGTTTGGAAGGTTTCCAAGGAAGTGCCTCACCATTTAGAGAAGAATTACATAGAATCCGTCCTTTTAAAGGAACGTTACTGGTAGCAGAACGCATGCGTATGCTATTAAAAGATTCTCCCAATTTAAAATCTCATATAAATTGTGAACGTGTTCAGGATCCGTATTCATTACGTTGTATCCCTCAGGTACATGGAGCTTCTAGAAATGCTTTTTTCCACCTGAATGAATTGGCGGAAGTGGAATTAAATTCCGTAACCGACAATCCAATTATTTTGAGTGATACGGAAGCTATTTCGGGAGGGAACTTCCATGGACAACCCTTGGCAATGGCCATTGATTACTGTGCATTGGCTTCTTCGGAATTAGGGAATATAGCAGACAGACGCTGTTATTTATTATTAGAAGGCCTGTATGGATTGCCTCGTTTATTAACTGCAGCTGGAGGGTTGAATTCAGGTTTTATGATTCCACAATACACCACGGCAGCCTTAGTTACAGAAAACAAATCTTTATGTTTTCCTCCTTCAGCGGATAGTGTTCCTACCTCTTTAGGACAAGAAGATCACGTGTCTATGGGAAGTATTTCTGGACGAAAATTTAATCAGATATTAGGGAATATAGAAAAAATATTGGCCATTGAGTTGATGTATGGTGCACAAGCACTTGAATTTAGAAAACCAAACAAATTTTCTAAAATTATAGAGGCCAACTTTGCGATCATACGAAGTAAAGTAGATAAATTAGAAGACGATAGAATCTTAAAAGATGATATTAATGCTATGATAGACATGGTAAAAGAAGAAAAATTCATTGTAAAATAAAAAGGGATGATGACATTTAAAGAACAAATTCAGCAGGGGATTCCATCTGAGTTGCCTGCGTTAAAAACGTTTGACACCGCCATTAACAGAGCTCCGAAACGGAAAGACATCTTATCGAAAGAAGAGAAGGAATTAGCCATTAGAAACGCCCTAAGGTATTTTGAAGCGAAACATCACCCTGTATTGGCAAAGGAGTTTGCAGCGGAATTAAAAGAATACGGACGTATATATATGCATCGTTTTCATCCCGATTATGAACTTTTTGCTAGACCTATCAGTGAATATCCAGGGAAATCTTTGCAAGCACAGGCCATTATGCTTATGATTCAGAATAATTTGAGTCATGAAATTGCACAACATCCGCTTGAACTGATTACCTATGGAGGAAATGGAGCGGTATTTTCCAATTGGGCACAGTACCTACTAACCATGCAGTACTTGTCGGAAATGACAGATGAGCAGACTTTGGTCATGTATTCTGGACATCCAATGGGCTTGTATCCATCTCATAAAGATGCACCTCGAGTAGTGGTTACAAACGGGATGGTAATTCCTAATTATTCTAAGCAGGACGACTATGAAAAGTTCAATGCTTTGGGAGTGAGTCAATATGGTCAAATGACTGCTGGTTCGTTTATGTATATAGGTCCTCAGGGAATCGTACATGGAACTACCATTACCTTGTTAAATGCAGGTCGAAAAATAGCGAAGAACGGAGAGGATTTAGCCGGGAAGGTGTTTTTAACTGCTGGTTTAGGAGGTATGAGTGGTGCACAGCCAAAAGCGGGTAACATTGCAGGTTGTATTACCGTTTGTGCCGAAGTAAACGCTAAGATCACTAAAATAAGACATGAACAAGGATGGATAGACGAAGTAATTTCTGATATCGATGCCTTGGTAGCACGTGTAAGATTAGCCAAGGAAGCCAAAGAAGTGGTCTCTATCGGTTATTTAGGGAATGTCGTAGATGTGTGGGAGAAATTTGATACCGAAAACATCTATGTGGATTTAGGTTCGGATCAAACATCACTTCACAACCCTTGGGCAGGTGGCTATTATCCTCAGGGAATTAGCTTTGAAGAAGCCAATGAGATGATGGCAAATGACCCGGAATTGTTTAAAGTAAAGGTTCAAGAAACGTTGCGTAAGCACGCATCTTTAGTGAACAATCACACCGCAAAAGGAACTTATTTCTTTGACTATGGAAATGCCTTTTTATTAGAAGCTTCCAGAGCAGGTGGCGATGTAATGGCAGCCAATGGAATTGATTTTAGGTACCCGAGTTATGTACAAGACATTATGGGACCTATGTGTTTTGACTATGGTTTTGGTCCTTTTAGATGGGTCTGTGCTTCCGGTGATCCGAAAGACTTAGAAAAAACAGATGCTATTGCGGCAACTATTCTAGAGGAGTTAAAAGAAACGTCCCCTGACGAAATTCAACAGCAAATGGCCGATAATATCCAATGGATAAAAGGAGCTAGAGCAAACAAACTTGTAGTGGGGTCTCAGGCCAGAATTTTATATGCCGATGCCGAAGGGCGTATGCGTATAGCAGAAGCATTTAACAATGCCATTGCCAATGATGAGATAGGACCTGTAGTACTAGGAAGAGATCATCATGATGTCTCAGGTACAGATTCTCCATATAGAGAAACTTCTAATATCTATGACGGCTCTAAATTTACTGCAGATATGGCCATACAAAATGTAATTGGTGACGCCTTTAGGGGTGCGACTTGGGTAAGTATTCACAATGGTGGAGGTGTTGGCTGGGGAGAAGTTGTCAATGGTGGTTTTGGGATGCTATTAGACGGAACCGACCAAGCAGATAGAAGGTTAAAATCTATGTTGCATTGGGATGTAAACAATGGAATATCCCGTCGTAGCTGGGCAAGAAATGAAGGCGCCATATTCGCCATTAAAAGAGCAATGGCTATCGAACCAAATCTAAAGGTGACATTACCAAATTTGGTGGATGACAGCTTGATAAACAAACTGTTTTAAAATTAATAAAACAACGAAAAATAGTAAAGAGATAATGAAAGTGATTTCGGAAAGTACAAAGGCACATTATAAGGCTGCACAACAATCCAACTGGGAAGGACGAGCGTCTAACCCAGATATGGGGAATCAATATTGGTATCAAGAGGTTAAGTTATTGGATTTGACCTCTATGGATACTACAGCCTTGGTAGATGAAAATATTGACATTGCGCTACTGGGCTATGTCTGCGATGAAGGAGTGCGAAGAAATAGAGGGAGAATAGGAGCAGCGCTAGGGCCAAAAGCGATACGTGAACGCCTGGCAAAACACCCCGTTCACTTTACAAACAAGCGTATTGCCGATGTCGGTGACGTTTACTGTATAGAGGATGATATGGAAAATTGTCAAGACGCTTTAAGTGCCGTGATTAGCACCATGTTAAAACAACAAATTTTCCCTATAGCCATCGGTGGTGGTCATGATATGTCTTATGGGCACTTTATGGGGATTTGGGATGCTGTAAAAAACACAGACAAAAAGAAGGTTGGAATTATTAACTTCGATGCCCATTTTGATTTAAGACCTGTAGAAGGACGTCCTAATTCTGGAACTCCTTTTAATCAGATCATTAAGGAATTAAGAGCTGAAGGTCAAGAGGTGGATTATTTTGCGATTGGTATTCAACAACAATCTAATACACGTGAATTATTTGAGATAGCGAAAAAAAAGAATGTTAGCTATGCAATTAATTATGAATGTGAATCCACAAGTCATGAAATGAACGTTTTAAAAGACCGTCTAACAGATTTTATTGCAAAAAATGATGCGATTTACATTACGGTAGATATGGATGCTTTTTCATCTGCGTATGCACCTGGAGTGAGTGCACCATCGGCCTTGGGATTTACACCGTATTTTTTGTTTAAAATGCTCGATTTTCTATTCGCGTCGAAAAAGGTAATTTCCTGTGATATTGCAGAATTAAACCCTTCTTTAGACAGGGACAATGTAACTGCAACCTTGGTTGCTAAAATTGTAGATTATATGGTTATGAATATTTCAAAGATCAGTAGTCCATCATAATATGAAAGATGCCGAAAGTGTCTGCGTGAGTACTTGCAGGCTTTCGGCTACTTTTAGCCTGTCTTTATTGTAAATTCCTAACCAATTGCTGGCGGCACCTAAAGTGCTGAAAATGTGACAATCCATTCCGTAATCTTTTAAAATACTGATGATGCGCATGGAGTTTGCGACTTGTGCTGGATTATCAGTTAATACTGCAGTTCTGTTACATCCATAATTCTGCTGCATCTCAATTAGAAAGTCAGCATATAAATGGATGTCAAGCTCAGAGGTCTTACTTACAAAGTTAGTCGTCCGTATATCTACTAACAACATAAATTTTTTGTCGTAGTCTTGATCTAAATAGATTTTAAGTCTGCTGTATTTTCCTTTTTCAGGGGAAATTTCCCTGGTGTGGCACTGAATTACTAAACCTAGTTCTTTCAGTATTGTGTAGCTAGAGTCTTTAGGGTCACTCATTATTTAGGGATTTGTTTCTTCCGCAAATGTACTGTTTATAATCAGTACAATAAATCATTAAAATCACGAAAGACCACTAAGTAATTGACCAGTAGTCCTTTGTGTTTACTTGTGGGATTCCGCAAATTAAACGTCGTAATCAGGAAGGAAAGAAGCGCAATCAGTCTTGTTTTTATTCTTAAAATCACAAACAGATACCCCCTAACAAAGTGTAATGTGTTTTAACAATTTTTAGCGATCTTGAGCAAGCGTTCTTTGTCCAGTATTTTGATACGTTTTTCTTGTACTTCTAGAATTCCTTGTTTATTGAATTTTGAAATCGTATTAATGACACTCTCCTTAGAGTAACCCAGCATTTTTGCCATTTCCACTCGTTTTATAGGTAAGGTAAATTCATCAGATTTGTATACTTTACTAAAGTCGTCTAAAAGTATGGAAATTGCTCCTTCGATGTTTTTATGAGCGTAACGGAGTATTTTATGTACTAATTCGTTTGTAACACTCGACATATGGCGAATGATGTGAAATGCAAAATTCCCATTTTCACGTGTAAATTTTTCAAACAAACTCATATCTATAATACTGATGGTTGTTTTTTCCAGTGCGGTTACTGAGAAATTCACATTGTGATTTGCAAACGTACATACAATTCCAATAAATGAATTGGGTGAAATAAGATTGACTGTGGACATTTTTCCATCGGTCATTATTTCTAGTTTTGCCAAACCTTTCTCTAGGTACATGATGTTGTTTGCTACAAAACCATGCTTGATGATGGTTTCTCCTGCTTCAAATTCAATCGTAGTTTTATTAGAGATTAGCTCGTTTTTCTCGTCATCTGTTAATGTTTTTAGGCATTTATCAGCAGTAATTAGAGTAGGCTTCGATTCGGTTTTATTATTCTTAAAGTCGTTTAACATTCCTTATTAATATTTGTATAGATTAAGACCATTAACTTACATTATCAACCCTGTAAAAATACATTATTAGTGCTAATAAACTCCATTTTAACGGATGTATTTAAAGTATGGTTTTTGTAAAAATACTATTTAAAATCTCTTTAAATTTGAAGAAGAACTTAACGAAATAAAAGATAATATTATGCCAGATTTGAAATTTAGAGTTAAAGCGAAAAGTGTAAATGCAACCAAGACTATTGTAAAAGCAAGAGGTTTTGAAATGATTGTAGATGAACCTGCAGGACTCGGAGGAACAGATGAAGGAGCAAACCCTGTTGAATATATTTTAGCGGCGTATGCGGGGTGCTTAAATGTAATGGCGCATGTGTGTGCTCCAGAATTTGGAATTACATTGAGAGGTGTTGAAATAGACTTACAAGGGAACTTAAATCCAAATCGATTGTTTGGAAAATCTTTTGAGGACAGAGCGGGTTACAAAGGGATTAAAGTGGTTTTAAAGGCTGATTGTGATGCAGATGACGCAACCTTGGATTTATGGATTAAAGATGTGGTAAATAGATGTCCTGTTGGAGATAATTTAAAAAACACTACAGATATCGTAATCAAAGTGAAGCGATCAAAGTAAAGCGATAAGCGTGTCACTTTTTCTGTAAAATGAATACTGAAAGCTCGTTTATTTAAACGAGCTTTTTTGTGCGTTTGAATCGCGTAATATATGACGAATGATAAAGTTTTAACGGCCTATTCATGGATCAAAATCAAAAGATAGGACTCTACTGAAAAATAAACTGCATGTCGTCTCAATTCCTCAACTGGTATGCGACGATTTTACAATCGACCTCTCGTTTTATCCATGGGAATTACATTTACTATAAAAACGGCAGTGATATTTGGAACGAATACTAAAATCCCCAGGGAAACTTTAAAATAAAAGAACACACGATTATTAGATACTTGTTGTTTTATAATTGAGATAGATTGCGCTGAGTTGTAACCTTAAAATGCTAGGAATGTGATTTATTCATGCGTAATGAGCATTACTGTAAAAAATATTTTTCTACAGGAAACATGTAAAACAGCCTGAAAATATAATTGAATTTGACTTGACAAAGTAAGTGTGAAAACAAACTTTATGACCTACTCATTTTGAAGAAAGGGGAGTAAGTTGTTATTGTGCGCACGAGAAGACTCGAACTTCCACAGAGTTGCCTCCACCAGCCCCTCAAGCTGGCGCGTCTACCAATTCCGCCACGTGCGCAGTAATTAAACAAAAAAAGCTAAGCTAGTGCTTAACTTATTTGTGACCTGGCTGGGGCTCGAACCCAGGACCACCTCCTTAAAAGGGAGGTGCTCTACCAACTGAGCTACCAGGTCATTAACAATCTATGATTGCGGTTGCAAAGATACAATGTTAAAGCAATATAACAAGTAGTTTTTAAGTTTTTTTACTGATATTTGTAATATATTTCAGGAATACAACGGTGTTTTGAGCTAAGGATTTGGTAGCCAAATAAATGATATGTGTTTGAAATGAAAGATTTTTTTATAAATAGAAACAAAAGCGATGAAACTTGTATTATTAGGGTATATGGGATGTGGTAAATCCACTATTGGGAAAGCTATTGCGAATGAATTACAACTTAAGTTTGTGGATTTAGATGCATTTATAGAGGAGAAAGAGAATGCTTCTGTAGCAACAATTTTCGAAAAAAAAGGAGAAATATATTTTCGAAAGATCGAAGCGATATATTTAAAGGAACTAATGAATGATACGGAACATCCTATTGTTTCTGTAGGAGGAGGGACCCCTTGTTATGGAGAAAACATGGAGGTCATACAATTAAACAGTACTTCCTTTTTTTTAAAGGCAGGAGTGTCTACATTGTATGAGCGCTTAAAAAATGAAATGGATAGCCGTCCTCTTATTCAAACCATAGGCTTAGAAAATTTACAAGAGTTTATGGCGAAACACTTATTTGAACGTGCTTTCTTTTACAACAGAGCACAACATGAACTTAAAATTGACGATAAATCTATTGATACGGTTGTCAAAGAGATAAAAGCCTTACTTAATTTAGATACACAGTGGCAACATCGTTTTTAAAGACAACATCTATATGCTCTCTAAGTGATGTAGAAAGTGAAATTCCTTTAAAATCTGCCTTTACAGGGTATTTCTTATGGTTTCTATTGACCAATACAGCTGTTTTAAATTGTTTTAGTGGTACGTCTAAAAAATGTTTGATTCCATAAATCAAGGTGGTACCAGAATTTAAAACATCGTCTATTAGTACCAGTGATTTTTGTTGGTACTCAGCAGGTGCCAATGAGGTGGTTACAGGGTTTAAAGGGTGTTTTTTATCGATAATAACTTCACAAACTTTAACTTCTAAATTAGAGATTTTT
Organism: Flavobacteriaceae bacterium; assembly: GCA_002400885.1. Taxonomy (GTDB): domain Bacteria; phylum Bacteroidota; class Bacteroidia; order Flavobacteriales; family Flavobacteriaceae. The sequence continues at coordinate 20,384 of NVRM01000019.1, read as the reverse complement.
CTTAGGGCCTCGGCTATTTTAAGTGTGAAAACATATCCATTCCCATTAATTCCAGCCAATATAATCTCAGATTCAGTCACGTTTTCTTCATAAATCTGATAAGCAATACGCTTTATTTTATGTAGAATTTGAGTATTGTTTAATATGATTGATCGTTCCATGAAATTACGTATTTTTTTCAAAGATACTAAACAATTCTATACGCATCGCTGCTACTAGTACATTTAAATAGACTTTGTATTTTAAATAGAATGACTTTTTTTAGAGACGGCATCTACTTTAAAAAGCCATTCAGTTTTTATAGTATTTACTGTGCTCTCTAGGTATGGTTCTTAGCTTAAGGAGTTTTAGGAGCTGTGTTTCCGGACTGTACTTTACAGGTCTCCCCAAACATAATAATTTACTAGGGTAGGAATGTTATAAAGCAAGCTCAGGATAACTGTCAATGAGTAAGGTGCTCAGTTGAATAGGCTGGAATCCATGATCTAGGCTTGGGTTTACTGGGTTTTGTTCTTAGTTATGTTAAAAATACAGTTTTGAAAGATTACTGAGATAGTTGTTTTCAGGTGTCATCACCATGCAGTTGTTTTTGATTGCTTATCTTGCTTGTGCAATTTTAATTTTGTTAAAAACACACCCGATTATGACGCAAATAATGGCAAATTCCAGGATGTACTTACGGAAGTTTTTAAAGTATGATGCTGTTAGTTTTTATGATTTAAATAAGGACAAGGAAGTGTTAAAGTATACAGGAGATACTGCTTTTCAAAATCAGGAAGAAGCACTTGAGTTCTTGAATAATTACCCCAATTATGAGCGTGATACTTATGGAAGATGGGCTGTTTGCCTTCGAGAGGGAGATGTTTTTATAGGATGGTGTGGTTTAAATAAGTCCATAAATACGGGAGAAACGGACTTAGGATTTAGATTCTTTCGGAAGTATTGGGGCTTAGGATATGCTACGGAAGCGGCAAAGATGTGCTTGAAGTATGGTTTTGAAATCTTAAAATTATCATCAATAATAGCACATGTGTATCGTGAAAATGGCGCCTCTATCCATGTATTGGAAAAATGCGCTATGAAATTCAGTAAAAATATAGTTTATGATGGTAAAGATGCATTTTTGTACCGTATAAAAAATATTGAGATACAGATAATTAGTCCGAAAGAAACACATCCTCTTAGAGCTAAGGTTCTTCGAGAAAACATTCCGTTACCTATCGTTTTTAAAAATGACACCCTAGCGGATACGTTTCACTTAGGAGCGGTTAAATATGGAATTTCTGAAATGGTAGGCGTGGCAACTTTTGTAAAGATGAAATTGCCTGGGCTCAAAGGGAAGCAGTTTCAGTTGCGGGGAATGGCGATTTCGGCAACATCTCAAGGGCTTGGAATTGGGACATTATTACTGCTCGATGCAGTTCAAAGATTGGGAAGAATGCATTGTGAGTATTTATGGTGTAATGCACGTGAAATTGCGCTGGATTTTTACCGAAAACAAGGTTTTGAAATAATAGGCAATCCTTTTGAAATTGAGTATATTGGTAAACATTATACCATGTTTAAAAAAATATAAGATGAATATAAACAAATTAATACTTTTCCTTTTATTGGTGAGTATAGGATGTGAGCAAGTTGCTTCAACAGTAAATATTGATAAAGACAGTACAGATATTAGGCAGGTACTAGCACAGTCAGCAAGTGATTGGACCAAAGGAGATCTAGAGGCCTATATGAATGCATACTGGGAGTCAGAAGATTTGAAATTTATAGGAAGTAGCGGCGTCACCTATGGTTGGCAACAAACACTTACTAATTATAAAAAAGGATATCCGACGGCAGCACATACAGGTACCTTAACTTTTGATATTATACATGTCGATTTCTTAGCAAAAGACGTCTATAGCGTTATCGGGAAATATAAGTTGGAAAGAACGGTTGGTGAAGCCAATGGGATTTTCAGCCTACTATTTAAGAGGATAGATGGGCAATGGAAAATTATTGTAGACCATAGTGAATAACAACAAAAAAGGTGAGAATTATTAAATTCTCACCTTTTTCAAAAAATTATAAAATAGTATTTATTCTTTTTCTCGTTTTTTAATCGTACTCCCCTTTTTAATGGCTTTATGGTTTTCGTAGCAAAGTAAAATGGCCTCTGTTAATTGTAAGTCACTTGCGGATCGTATAAAATAATCTGAATAATTACACTCATTTAAAAGTGTTGCTAATTCCTGGGCATTTAAATCTAAATACTCCATCATTAGTTCACGGTTAAATTTACCTTCCATCATACTACGTAGATTATCTTGGTCACGTAGTTTTTTTAATTTCTTAAGACGATTTGGTTTTTTTCCAAACATATTATAAATAGCATCCACCGGATTAAATAGGGCTGCAATAGGAGAGGTGTAGCGTGTTTTTGGCGCGCCAACTTCATAGGTTTGGGCCAAACCACTAATATGAATACGAGCATATTTGTCAATCGGGATGTTTTTAGCATCGATTTCCAGCACACCAACTAATTTATGTGATCGCACAACGACTTCGTCTATCTGTTCTCGTTTTTCATGAAGTTCTATCAGCAATTCATTACCGCGGAGTAAATCATTTGTTATTTTTAGTTTAATAGACTGAAATCCTAGATAAGATATATAGATGGTATCGTTTACTTGTGCAGGAAAATCAAAGTAACCTTGTTTATTAGCAACGGCACCGTTCACCGTATTTAAATTAAATAAATGCGCACCGCTCAAGCCGCTTTTACTTTTGATATTAATAATCTGTCCTTTTAAAGACACGGTCCTTTGCTGTTCTATTTCTTCTTGAGCAATGGCTTGGTAGCAAGAAAAGCAAATAAAACAAATAATTAAATTTTTTATCATGTCGTAAAAATAAGAATATTAGCGCTAAGAATAGTTAAAGATTTGTGAAGAAATTTTTCTTTTTTCGTGAGGCTGCTCACAAAACTAAAAATTAAGGGTGTATTTTACGTGATAAAGTTAAAAAAAAGACACGAAATTTATAAAACACGTGTACTAATAGCGATTCAATAGTTAGAGAAACGTTTTTTTTGATTAAATTGCACTGTAATTATTTAACCAATTATACAATGCATGGGTTTTAACTTATGCGTAACAAGTACATTAGGGATTTCACCACGGTGAAGTCCCTTTTTTTATAGTTAAAGATTAATTTTCATACTTAAATTTCAGAAGTGCAGGTGTTCTAATCCTTTCCTTATTGAAATTCGAAGAATCAATTTTCATAAGTGAAATCATCAATCTCACGACGGTCTTTTTTAGTAGGTCTTCCAGCACCTTTCTTACGGTAATAATCCTTAGAATATTTCAAAAGTTCTTGTTTTTCAAATTCTTCTTTAGGAGTTAAATCTTTCCGGTATAAATCTGTTAATTTAGCGCCAACACGATTTTTAGGAATGTCTAATACCTGTATTTTGTAATTTATTTGATTTTTACGTATTAAAAGCAATTCATTTCCGAAGAGTGTTTTAGAAGGTTTCAGGTTGTTACCATCCATCTTTATATGCCCTTTTTTACATGCCTCAGTGGCCAAACTACGTGTTTTAAACATGCGAATGCACCATAAATATTTATCAATTCTCATAAAAAGTTAAAATTTATTTTTTCTCTTTAAACAAAGGTATGAAAATACTATCTTGCGACGTAGAAAACATTGAAATGAATGTCATCTCGAATGGTTTATTCGTGAAATTGAATTCATTTTCTAATATTGATAGCTAAAAAATAAATGATGAAATTAAAAAACATAGTTGTTTTATGTACAGTTGCCTTTTTAGGCTTGGCCTGTAGTAAGTCCAGTAGTGATGATAATTTTGATGCAGCTGCACAGGCTGAGTTAGACGATGCTGAACTATTGACTTATTTTGATGAACATTACATACATAGTGATGGTGAAATATGGACCATTGGAGAGGTGAAAGGTGCAGTGACCGCTGATAAACAAATTCCATTGACAGATCAAGTGTCTGTACAAAAGGTTACGTTGGATGATATTGCTTATAAATTATATTACCTAAACACTGCTGAAGGTGTAGGTACTGCTCCTACAAAAGTAGATTCGGTATATACGACCTATAGAGGAGCTTTATTAGACAGTACAATTTTTGATAAAAGAATCAGTCCTATTTGGTTTGATTTGTTAAAAGTTGTGCCAGGATGGTCTAATGGGTTTGTTAATTTTACGACGGGAGAACTAGTAAAGAATCCAGATGATTCTTTTTACTTTAAGAACAATGGTGCTGGTTGGATTTTCTTCCCTTCTGGATTAGGATATAAAAATCGTGCACAGAAGGTGATTCCAGAAAATTCTCCTTTAGTGTTTAAAATTGAGTTGATGTCCATGAATACTTCTGACCATGATAACGATGGTGTGGATACTAAAAATGAAGATATTGATAAGGATGGTAATATCTATAATGATGATACTGATAAGGATGGTGTTCCTAATTTCGCGGATAGTGATGATGATGGCGATGGTATCCTAACAAGGAATGAAGATGCGAATAAGGATGGTGATCCAACGAATGACGATAGTGATGCAGACGGAATTCCAGATTATCTCGATACAGATCCAGTAAAATAAGCTTGGGTAAAAAACAAAAAAATAGTACTAAAAAGCCAAATTCTATAAAGGAATTTGGCTTTTTTTTAGGTGAAAAAAGGAAGAGGTCAGATGAAAAGGCTCCTTTTTTTTATTGATGTACAGCTTATTATAGAAAATATTATAGGTGATAATTTCTTGTTGTCATAAAAAAGTGTACCTTATTCTAAGGACAACGATGACGGAATCACTGGGATAATTGAGAATTATTTAAGATCATTTATTTTTTTTATTAAATATGGAAATGAAAAAAAAGATGTGAAATTGGGAAAATTTTCTTTTAATTTAGTCTACTTTCGTCAGATAAGTTTATGAAATTCACGGATAAAATCACGGTTTGTAATAGGCGTATTTTTAGTGAGTTAGAAATAATATAGGTAAAATATAGATGGAAGAAAAGCAACCAGAAAAAGGAAATTGGAAGAAAAAAAATCCAGTTATTAATTTAGAGAAAGGAAAAGTCCCTCCACAGGCTTTGGACCTAGAGGAAGCCGTTTTGGGTGCTATGATGATTGATAAAAAAGGAGTGGATGATGTGATTGATATCTTGTCTCCCGAAGCCTTTTATAAAAAAGCACATAAGTTAATTTACGGAGCCATATTTACATTATTTCAGAATTCCGAACCTACAGATTTATTGACCGTAGCAAATCAATTAAAAAAAGAAGGGAATTTAGAAAAAGCAGGAGGAGATTATTACATTATTTCCTTAACTCAGAAAGTGGCATCCTCTGCCCATATAGAGTTCCATGCGCGTATAATTTTACAAAAATCCATTCAGCGTAGTTTAATTAGTATCTCTTCAGATATTATAGAAGAAGCCTATGATGAATCTATCGATGTATTTGATTTGTTAGATAGTGCGGAGACAAAATTGTTTGAAATTACGCAAGGGAATTTGAAAAAAGGAGCCGACAGTGCGGAATCATTGGTAAATGAGGCTATTAAAAAGATTGAAGAGATTTCCAATCAGGAAGGAATGAGTGGTGTCGCCACAGGTTTTACAAAATTAGATGCACTAACCTCTGGATGGCAACCTTCGGATTTAATTATTATTGCAGCACGTCCTGGGATGGGAAAAACGGCCTTTGTCCTTTCCATGGCAAAAAACATGGCCATACTTTTTAACCAGCCTTGTGCGGTGTTTTCACTAGAGATGTCATCTATACAATTAATTACACGTATGATTTCTTCTGAAACGGGGATTTCATCGAGTAAATTGAGAAAAGGAGATTTGGAACCACATGAATGGGAACAGCTAAATGTAAAGGTGAAAAACCTTTCAAATGCGCCTATTTTTATTGATGACACACCTTCTCTTTCAATCTTTGATTTACGTGCGAAGGCACGAAGATTGGCCTCGCAGCACGGAATTAAATGTATTGTGATTGATTATTTACAGTTGATGACAGCCGGAGGGACAGGAGGAAATCGTGAACAAGAAATTTCATTAATTTCCCGAAATTTAAAAGCATTGGCAAAAGAATTGAACATTCCAGTAATCGCCTTGTCTCAGCTATCTCGTGCAGTGGAAACACGTGGAGGGAGTAAACGACCGTTGCTTTCGGATTTACGTGAATCTGGGGCGATCGAGCAGGATGCGGATATTGTTTCATTTATCTTTAGACCGGAGTATTACGGACTTATGGAGTGGGATGATGACGAGAGATCTCCTTGTGAGGGACAAGCAGAATTTATTATAGCAAAGCATCGTAACGGTGGATTGGAGAATATACGCATGAAATTTACCGGACATTTGGCCTTGTTTTCTGATTTAGAAGAAGGGACAGGTACTGAATTTGAATCTAAAATGAATACAGATTTTAACAGCGAGATTGGTTCAGGGAGTATGCCGACAGCCAATCAAGCATTTGATATAGGAGGGAATGATACACCATTTTAAGACGGCATTAAGAAAGAAGCATAGAAGTCTAACGTTTGTACTTGTGTTTTTACTTGGAACGATGAGTTCTTGGGCATCATTTATTTTGTTGCCCATGGATGCAGAAATTCAAAAAAATCATTTAAAAGCCTACGGTATCACTTTTTGGACCCTGGAGCAGGGACAAAAAGCACAGTGGTTACTTAATTATAGAGGTGGTTCTTTCCTGTTAGAGGATTCTGAAGCCACCCGTAAGGAATGTCAAATTAGAGATGTTACTTATATTGTTCTTTCCAACTTGGAAGCGGAACAAATACTTATAGAAATAGCGAGTCCTTCTAAAAATATGGAGGCGGTACTTTTGGAAAAATCGCCTAAAATAGCCGTGTATTCTCCGAAAGGGAAAAAACCTTGGGACGATGCAGTAACCATGGTCTTAAAATATGCGGAGATTCCGTTTGATGTTATTTATGACGCGGAAGTCCTAGATGATACTTTGAAAATATACGAATGGGTGCATTTACATCACGAAGATTTTACAGGACAATTTGGTAAGTTTTATGGCTCTTATAGAGCTGCAAACTGGTATGTACAGGATAAGTTAAATGCAGAAGTAGGAGCTAAGGAGTTAGGTTATAGTAGTGTAGCGGATGTTAAATTAGCTGTTTCTTTAAAAATAAAAGAGTTTGTACAGGCAGGTGGCTTTATGTTTGCCATGTGTTCTGCTACTGATAGTTTTGATATTGCCCTTGCGGCAGAAGGCGTGGATATTTGTGAAACTATGTTTGACGGAGATCCTTCCGAAGCCAATTATCAATCAAAAATAGATTTCTCTAAGACCTTGGCATTTAAAGATTTTAAATTGGTAAGGAGTCCTACCGAATATGAGTTTTCTTCCATTGATATGACACGGAAAAGAAAAATTAAAAGAACTCAAGATTACTTCTCTTTGATGGAATATTCTGCGAAATGGGATCCAATCCCTACCATGCTGTGTCAAAATCACACCTTGTTGGTCAAAGGATTTATGGGACAAACCACATCTTTTGACAGAGAAAGTATCAAATCTACCGTTTTGGTGATGGGCCAAAGTAAGCTGAATAATGAGGCACGATATATTCATGGCACAAAAGGCAAGGGAATGTGGACTTTTTATGGAGGTCATGATCCTGAGGATTATCAGCATTTAGTGGGAGACCCAAAAACTGATTTAGACTTACATCCAAATTCTCCTGGTTATCGCCTTATTTTGAACAATGTACTGTTTCCTGCAGCGAAGAAGAAGGAACAGAAAACATAGTTAGAGTAGGTTATGAATGGTGGTAGGAGAGATGTATAGAGTTATGTAAAATACACCTTATTTTTGTAATTAACTGCTAGTCAGACGTATGCACGATATGTTTTTGTTTCCTTGCGGAAATACGATTTCTATTATTTTTGAAATTTAACATTCAAAGTAGCTGACTAGTAATTGTTTGAAAGTGAAAAATCACGCAATTCCAGTTTTTTAAGCCCTGAGAATCGCATGATTTTATTTTCACGTCTTGTCGTGTTGAATACGCTTTTAAGACGTCCTGCTTTTTTAAATGAGTATTATAATTTAAATTAATAACGAGGTGTTAATTTTTTTAGATTGATTTTTTCTTACATCGTTATACTCTAACAACTATAAGTCTACTTCGATTTGATTTCTTACTAAATCATCCATCGTTTCTCTCTTTCTTATTAAATGTGATTTCCCTTTATTGATAAGTACTTCTGCGGGACGAAAACGACTGTTGTAATTACTTGACATCGAATAACAGTACGCACCTGCATTGTCAAAGCACAATATATCTTCCTCTCGAATTTCTTGGATACGACGGTTGGTAGCGAAGGTGTCCGTTTCACAGATATACCCAACTACCGAATAATAGCGTTCTTTCCCATTTGGGTTTGAAATATTGTTAATGTGATGATACGCATCGTACATCATCGGACGAATCAAGTGATTAAAACCACTATCTATTCCGGCAAAAATGGTGGAAGTGGTTTGTTTTACCACATTTACATGGGCTAAAAACTTTCCAGACTCACTCACTAAGAATTTTCCAGGCTCAAACATCAACGCAATATCTTTTCCGTAATCGTCACAAAATTGATTGAAGCGTTCTCCTAATTTAATCCCTAATTCTTCGATATCAGTACCGACATCTCCTGGTTTATAGGCTACTTTAAAACCACTTCCAAAATCTATAAAGTCCAATTGTTTGAATTTTTCGGCTGTATTAAATAGAATTTCAGTCGCTAATAAAAAGACTTCTATGTCTAGAATATCAGATCCCGTATGCATATGAATTCCGTTTACATGCATGCCAGTGTTTTCTGTAATTCGCATGATATGAGGTACTTGATGTACCGATATTCCGAATTTAGAATCGATATGACCAACGGATATTTTACTGTGTCCACCAGCCATAATATGTGGATTGATACGAATACACACAGGAATCTTCGGGTGTGCATTTCCGAACTGTTCTAATATAGAAAGGTTGTCTATGTTTATTTGTACTCCCAAGGCGGCGATTTCCTCTATTTCGGATAATGAAACGCCATTAGGTGTAAATATGATGTCTTTGGGGTCAAAACCCGCTTTTAACCCGAGGGTCACTTCTTGAAATGACACACAGTCGATACCTGAATTAAGACTACGAAATAGCTTTAAAATACTAATATTGGACAATGCCTTTACGGCATAGTTAATACGTACATTCTTTACAGAAGAAAAAGCACTGGTTATTTTTTGGTATTGAGCAGTTATTTTTTCTGCATCATATACATATAAAGGGCTTTTGTATTCGGCCACTAAGTCTAGTAATAGTTGGTTGTTCATCCTGATAATTTTATAGAGCTAAAATAAGATGAAAGTAGGGAAGTAAAAATTAATTATAAAAAAAACAACAATATTTAACATTGTGTTAAATATTGTTGTTTTTATTAATGTCTATTTGTATTTTTCAGCAGTTAATTCCGCTATTTTTACCACAACATTCGTTGCTTTTACAATAGATTCAGCAGCTACAAATTCGTAACGACCGTGGAAATTATGTCCACCAGCAAAAATATTAGGACAAGGTAATCCCATGTAAGATAGTTGAGAACCATCAGTTCCACCTCTAATTGCTTTAATTATAGGTTTAATGTCTAATTGTTTCATTGCTTCTTCAGCAATATCAACAATATGCATTACAGGCTCTACTTTTTCTCTCATGTTAAAATATTGATCTTTTATTTCAAGTTCAACAGTTCCATCTCCGTATGTTTTATTGAAATCAGCGACTATTTCTTCCATTTTAGCTTTACGTTTCATGAATAAATCCATGTCGTGATCACGTATAATGTACTCTAGCTCAGTAATTTCTACTTCTCCTTTCATACCGTGTAAGTGGAAGAATCCTTCATAACCTTCGGTAGATTCAGGAACTTCTTTTGCAGGCATTGCATTGATAAATACCGCAGCAATAGTTTGTGAATTGATCATTTTCCCTTTAGCAGTACCAGGGTGTACTATAGTACCATTAATGGTTACTTTAGCAGATGCTGCATTAAAGTTTTCATACTCTAATTCACCAACGGTGCTACCATCCATGGTATAAGCCCATTCTGCGCCAAATTTCTTAACATCAAATAAGTGTGCACCTTTCCCTACTTCTTCGTCCGGTGTAAATCCTATTTTAATTTCCCCGTGTTTAATCTGTGGGTTTTTGATCAAGTGCTCCATGGCACTAACTATTTCCGTAATTCCAGCTTTGTCATCTGCACCAAGCAAGGTAGTTCCATCCGTAGTAATTATAGTTTGACCTACGTATAATAAAAGATCGTCAAAATAACTTGGAGATAACACGATGTTTTTTTCCTTGTTTAAAATGATGTCTTTACCATCGTAATTCTCATGAAATTGAGGTTTTACGTTGGTCCCTGTAAAATCAGGACTGGTATCCATGTGAGCAATAAAGCCAATGGTAGGTACTTTATGATCCACATTCGATGGCAATGTTGCCATTACGTAGCAGTTGTCATCAATAGAAACATCTTGCATTCCTATTTCATTTAATTCTTCAACAAGTAATTTACCTAAGTTCCATTGCTTTTCAGTACTTGGAAACGCAGGATTGTTGGGGTCTGATTGGGTATCGATAGTAATGTATTTTACAAATCGATCTATGATATGTTGCATACTAATTGTTTTTTTCAAAAGTACATATTCGCTACTGATATTCATCAATACTTAGGTATATTTATTTTATTTTTAAAGTATTAAAAAGTTGCAGGCTACTGCAGAGACGTTCTTGAATGTTTATGTCTCCATAAACCTGAGTTTGAGCCTTTAAATATGCATGGGAACTGTGGTTTATGTAGATCGTAAGCTCTTGATAGTTTCGCTTGTTTTTCATCCCTTTTACAAGGATGTAATAGGCAGGTTTTTCCTGCCAATTAAAATAGTTCTCTTGTACTAATTCTAGTTTTTTTTCGACTAATTTCACCTTGATAGATGCATTAAATTTTTCGGTAAACGACAAGTCTCCATGATACAAAGCCGCTTCAAAAATAAATGTTTTGGATAATGACTTCGTTGTATCCGCAGTCATAATGGAGGACTGAAAATTATCGTAATATAGGTTGGTTTTCCAGTGCTTAGAAGTTAGGATACTAAATGTTTTATTAAAATCAGTACTTTCCTTGTTTAAAACAGTGTTTTCAAGAACGTCACAGTCTAACAACTGTGCTAGTTCCGATTTTTTATGACAGGAAATACAGAGTAAACAGCTCAGTATGATGGGGATATAAATTATTTTCATATTATTGAATTCTTAGGAGTGCTACTTGTTCATTTCCCGCCATCCAAGCGGTATTTTTATCGATCATTCTAAAACTGAAGAAACCTTTATCGCTAATTTTTTTCCAGGTATTTCCTTGGTCATTAGAATAATAGATGCCTTGGGTGGATGTGGCCAATAGCTCCATGCCTTGAGTGTGAGGAATGTATTGAACGCAACTAATAAAGCTAGGCTGTGCTTGAGGAATTATTTTCCATGTTTTTCCTCCGTCATAAGTGAGGGCTTTACTGGGCATTATTTCGCTTTTACGGGTGTAATCTCCTCCCATTATAATACCTTGATTCTCGTTAAAAAACGCACTTGTATAAATTCCTGTAGTAGAAATTTCTTGTGTGATTGGAGTCTGAAAAACTTCCCAAGTAAGGCCCTTGTCCTCGCTGTGGAAAATACGAGCTGCTGTACCTCCAGTTACGATCCAAGCATGACTTCCTACAATGCTAATATTCGTATTACTCGCTGCAAATGCAGCTTCTCCTGGAAGTATATTCGGTAAGAATTCACAATTTATTTTAGCCCATGATTCTCCACCATTTCTGGTAATTAACAAAGATAGGCATGTATCCGTAGGGTCTCCCATAGCGATGCCATTTAAATCATCAAAAAACGCCATGCTATTATAAAACACTTTTTCGTGTACTTCCTTATAAACAATATTAAACCCGTTTCCTTTGGATTGATAGAGGAGTGCAGGGTTTCCAATCGACAGTGCATAAAAAGCATTATTTGTGCTAGAAATTGCCCTAAAATGAGGGACGATACTATCTGTTTTTATTTGGAGACTGCTCCATGTTTTTCCAAGATCTGTCGTAGTCGTTATATCTCCTTGGGAACCAGCATATATCATTGTGCTGTCACTTAAAATAGTCAAGGCTCGGATACTTGTTCCTGGTTTATGAAAGGTTTGAATGTGTACTTTAATTGTGTTGCGAGGGAGGTATGTTTTTTTACAAGAAATAAAACAACAACAAAAAGTGATTAGAGGGAGAAGAAGTGTTCGCATAAAGTGAAATTTATTTTATAAAAAAAACTCGAAAATGTAGCGACATCTTCGAGTTTTTTAAGGCTTGTATTAGCGTTGTGGTAGTGCTTTTTCGATGAACATATTCATTCCTAAAGGAGCGTTTTCATTACTATCACTCAATGTTTTATGCATTATGAAATGAGTAGACGTTTTTGTAGAGGAAGTCTTACTTCCAGAAGTAATCTGCTGAATGGCTTTGGCTAGCATTGGTTCTGAAACCTCTCCTAGTACACCTAAATTTCCGTAATCTTCTGATAAAGAGATGTTAGGGTCGAAACCGTTTTTGTTATTCTTGCCTAGTTTATTAACCATTTCTAACACAATCGGTTGCATGGCGAATTTATGATTAGGGTTGGCATTATTTCTACTGTAATTAGGAGCATCGTATACGGTTACAGAACCAACATATTTCCCGTAAGTGGTTTCTCCAATCATTTTCACCTCTATAAAAGGTAGTAATCCATTAATGATTAATTCACTTGCAGATGCAGATCTACTAGAGGTTAAAATATAAATGGTTGTCAAATTTAAACTGTTTATGGTCGTGTTATTTTTAAATTTATCAGTGAAATTATTTAAAACATAGTCCGGATGGTTGTTTTTAAAATAACTCATCCATTTTGGATTCCAGTTTTCTTTGGCGAATAATTCTCCCGTAAACTGACCTGTAATCATACTGGCAAGGTAAGTGGCCGTTCTGACAGATCCTCCACCGTTATACCTTAAATCTAAAACCAATGCATCGATACCTTCGGTTTTAAAATAGCCGAAAGCATTGTTTAATTCTTGATCATACTTACTTGTAAATGCATTGTACATAAGGTAGCCTATTTTTTTACCATCAATTTCATGTACTACCTTTGTGTGAACTGGGTTTTCTCCTATAAGTGTTTTGCTCACAGTAATGGAGGTTCCGTTTAATTGAGGGTCACCATTATTATAATCTGCAAAATTTAAGGTGAGATCCAAGTTTTTTCCAAACAATAAGTCCTTGTAATTAGTGTCGGTTAAGAGGACGCCATTTACTCCGGTAAAAATAGCTCCACGTTGAATGTTTTTTGCAGCAGCATCAGATCCAGGAATGACATAGCGTACAGAAGCGAATATCTTTTTTGAATCTTTAATTCGTATCAACCCTAAGGCAATACCTGTGGTTTCTTTAATTCCTTTAAATGCATTTTCCTGAACGATATAATCATTAATAAACCATGAAAACCGATCGGTAACTCCTGCTATTTTTTTACGTCCGCGTTCAAATAATAAAGTTTCAAAAAGCTCACTTGGATCGGAATAATCTTCTAAATAAGCATTTAAAGCTGCTTGAGTTTTAAAGGCGTCATCTTGTAATATAGGAATTTCTGGCTGCCATAAATAATATAAATTTAGTCCTTTCCAAACAAAATTTTGAACTTCTAAATTTTTAGGGACGTCATTTGTTTCATCATTGTCACAGCTTGTAAGTCCTGCAATCATTAGGAAAATAAATACAATTGGAAATAAGTTTCTCTTGGATTTCATATGGTTTACTAATATTTGTTAATTTTGTTCTGGTAAAAATAAGTTTTTTTTAACGACCTATGTTACAAAAACGAAATAGACTCGTCATAATTGTAACAAAGCATATATATTTTTGCTTTTAACCAAACTATCAAATGAATCAATCGGAGTTTTTACATCAAGTAATGCCCTTTAAAGATAAAGTCTTTCGACTTGCAAAACGTCTTCTGGTGAGTACCGAAGAAGCCGAAGATGCAACGCAAGAATTGTTTTTTAAGTTGTGGAAAAATAAAGGAAAACTGACCAAGTATAGGAGTGTAGAGGCTTTTGCTATGACCATGACTAAGAATTACTGTTTTGATAGATTGAAATCGAAACAAGCATCAAACCTCACCTTGATACACAGTAATTATAAAGAGAATGGAACATCGCTACAAAAAGTGATTGAACTCAAAGATAGTGTGAGTTTAGTTCATCGTTTCATTGATGATTTGCCAGAACAACAAAAGTTAATAATACAATTGAGAGATGTGGAGCAGTATGAATTTGAGGAGATTGGCAAGATGCTTGCAATGAAACCTACAGCAGTGAGAGTATCCCTGTCAAGGGCAAGAAAAACGATAAAAGAACAATTAATAAAACAGCACAATTATGGAATTATTTAACATAGAAAAGTTGTTGGAAAAATATTTGAATGCGGAAACAACGTTGGCAGAGGAAAAAGTGTTACAAACATATTTTACTGGCGATAATGTAGCAGCACATTTAGTAGAGTACCAAGCGTTATTCACATTTTTTGCAACCGAGAAAAACGAACGTTTTACAAAAACCATCCATTTAAATCGTAAAAATCAGAAATGGAAATGGTTGTCAGTAGCAGCGTCCATCGTATTAATGGTTGGAGTCTATGGTGGATACCAACAAAATGAACAGCATAAAGCAAATGAGAAATTATATGCAGAAACGCAAGTAGCATTAAAAATGCTCGCATCAAATTTAAATAAAGGAACCGTTGCAATCGGTCATTTACAACAATTTGAAAATACAAAAAACAAAATATTTAACAGTTCAAAATAGAAAAGTGATGAAAAAAGTATTATTTATATTAGCAATAACCCTGGTGTCATATACCAACTATGCACAAACCTCCATCTTTGATAAATTCGAAGATATGGATGAAGTTACAAGTGTAATAGTGAGTAAAAGCGCCTTTAGAATGTTAGGTAAATTTAGCGGAGATAACGAAGAAGTACAGATGCTCGCAAATTTAGAGTCTTTAAAGGTGTTTACTGCAGAAGACCCTATCGTGATAAAAAAAATGATAGCAACGATTAATTCGTATTTGAAAAGTTCAAAACTTACGGAATTGATGCGTGTGAAAGACAAAGGAACCAATGTGAAAATTTACGTGAGAGAAGGGAAGGATGAAGACCATGTAAAGGAATTATTAATGTTTGTAAATGGAATCTCGAAGGTGACAGGGAAAAACAACATAAACTTCAATGGAATGAAGCCAGAAGCAGTTATTTTATCCTTAACAGGAAACATAGATTTAAATAAGATATCTTCTCTTATTGAACCACACATTTCAGGGAATCAATTAAAAAATAAACATTAAGATGCTACAAAAAATCAAGATATACAGTGTACTAATGATGACAGTACTAAGCTTCCTTTCTTGTACAAACGAATTGTCATTGCAACGTTTTTTTATTGATAGTAAAGAGAATGATTATTATTTGGCCTTGGATATACCGAGTAGTATACTGGAAATGAAAGATCAAAATCCTAGTCAGGAAATGATAGATATCGCCAAAACAATCCGTAAAATTAATTTTTTAGGTTTTCAATTGACGGAAGATAGTAAAGTTTCATTTTTAGCTGAAAAAACAAAGGTAAAAGCAATTTTAAAACAAGAGACTTACCATGAATTAATGAGAATTAATAGTGGGAAAATAGAACTGATGGTCAAGTTCTTAGGAAATGAAGACGCTATCGATGAAGTCGTTATTTATGGAGCCGATAAAGAAAAGGGTTTTTTAGTTATGCGTGTTTTGGGAACTGACATGAACCCTGCATCTATTTTTAAAATGTTGAAAAACGTAAAAATTGACGAAGACAATTTAAATTTCAATCAATTAAAAGATATTTTGAGTTCGAAAAACTAAAATTATAGTTAGTTATTTCTATAAAAAAAGCCATATACCCTTGCGGTATATGGCTTTTTAACGTCCTATTAACGAGTAGTAATTATAAAAATTCTATTTTTGAAAAAAAACACACATTCCATGGTAAAGAAAATAAGCCTTTTAATCCTGCTTTTTAGTGCGATTTTTGTAAAAGGTCAGGAGTCAAATATCTATAGAGCTGCCAAAGAGACACTTACGGATTTGTCACATACAAAATTAAAAGTTAGTTTTAATTTTGAAAATAGCACCATGAATGGTGAGGCGTGGATAAGGGCATCCCCACACTTTTATCCCTCAGATAAAATTATATTAGATGCAAAAGCTTTTAAAATTCATCAAGTTAAAGTAAACAATGAATTAGTAGACTATAGTAATACTGATAATAAGCTAATTATAAATCTAGGGAGAATCTTTAATAAAGAGGAATCTTATGAAGTCTATGTGAAATATACCGCACAACCAGAGTTGGTAGAACAACAAGGAAGTGCAGCGATAACAGATGCGAAAGGCCTGTATTTTATTGATCCAAAGGAGGAAGATCCAGAAAAACCAACACAGATTTGGACGCAAGGAGAAACGGAATCAAGTAGTTGTTGGTTTCCTACGATTGATGCACCGAACCAAAAGACAAGTCAGGAAATTTATATGACTGTGCCTTCTAAGTTTATGACTTTATCTAATGGGACATTAATTAGTAAAAAGGAACATGGAGATGGAACACGCACAGATTACTGGAAAATGGATCAAAAGCATGCTCCTTATCTCTTTTTTATGGGGGTGGGCGAGTTTTCTGAAATTAAAGAAATTTGGAACGGAAAGGAAGTTAACTATTATGTTGAAAAGGAATATGAAGCTGTTGCTAAAGATATTTTTGGAAAAACACCTCAAATGCTCGATTTCTATTCGGAAATTACGGGTATTCCTTTTCCTTGGGATAAGTACAGTCAGATCGTAATGCGCGATTATGTGAGTGGCGCGATGGAAAATACAACTGCAGTAATTCATGGAGAAGCAGCACAGCAAACCAAAGGACAATTAGTAGATAAAAATGAATGGGAAAACACTATTGCACATGAACTGTTTCATCATTGGTTTGGTGATTTGGTGACTGCAGAAAGTTGGTCAAATTTAACGGTCAATGAATCCTTTGCTACCTATGGAGAATATTTGTGGCTGGAGCATGCCTATGGAAAAGAAACGGCAGATGAGCACTTATACAAAACGATGAATATCTATTTTTCAAGTGGAAAATCGGATTTGAATTTGGTGAGGTTTAATTATCCACATCGTGAAAACATGTTCGATCCTGTGAGCTATCACAAAGGGAGCATTATTTTACATATGTTGCGACGTTATGTTGGGGATGCTGCTTTTTTCGCCAGTTTGAACGTTTATTTGACAGACAATAAGTATGGCTCAGCAGAGGCACATCAACTGCGTTTGGCCTTTGAGAAAGTGACGGGAAAAGATCTGAACTGGTTTTTTAATCAATGGTATTTTGGAAAGGGACACATTAGACTTAAAGTAAATTATGATTACAATACACTAAATAAAACGGTTACAGTGACACTGAAACAGCAAGGAGAAATTTTTAAATTTCCATTGACGATCGCTATCTATACTGGAAAAGGAAAAGAAACCAACGATGTTTGGATTGATGAAAAAGAACATTCGTTTACTTATGCTTATACAACGTTTCCTGAATTAATTCAAGTAGGTGCGCATCGTGATTTATTAGCGGAAATTACCGTTAAAAAAAGTTTGGATAATTATTTGTTTCAATATGAACATGCGGAAAACTTTGTAGACAAGATAGAGGCAATTACATTTTTATCAAAAAAACAAGATCAGAAAGTTGTCTTTAATATGATGGTAAAAGCCTTGAGTGATGTAAATCCAAGTATACAGGTCAAAGTGTTAAATGAAATTGATTTATTTAATAAGTACAATAAAAAAGCTGTCATTAAGAAAATTGAACTTTTGGCAACTCGGTCGAAAAACACCTTGGTAAAAGCGGCGGCAATTCAGGTGTTAGGAAAATTATTAAACCCTGTTTATACGCCGATATTTATACGAGGAGTAGATGCTGTTTCTTTTGCCGTTGTAGGGAAATCTTTAGTTGCTTTATACCGAATAGACAAGGAAGCTGCGATGTTGAAAATCAAAGGATTTGATAAAAAGCAACAATCGGACTTGGCAGAACCATTGACCAATATGTATATTATGGCCCAAGATAAAAGTAAGTTGCCTTTTATTGCCAACTATGTGCTTGAAGGAATGTTCTTGAATCAAGACCCTGAAATTCAAGCAAAATACGGGGAAGCGTTTATGTGGATTGCGGAAAGTGATAACACGGAGGCTATTCAAGTAATCGTGAATAAATTTGTAGAATTAGGAACTACTTATAAGCAATACGATTTTGATAAAATCGCTGTCAATATGTTGAATCGTATGGTTCAGATACAGAAAAAAGGTGATAATACGAATAAAAACATGCTTATTAGAACTATTAAAATGGGCTTGTCTAAATTATTGTAAAACGAATTTTAATGTATAAAAAGGGCTTCCCGTTGGAAGCCCTTTTTTTGTGATTAGTAATCTACATAAACCCAACCAACACTATTAAGGGAGTTCTTTCCCTTAAAATTTATGATGTAGTAATAAATTCCTCTAGGAACCAGTTCTCTAAATTTAATATTTCCATAACCATCCCAATCTTGTTGTGCATTTAATTGTTTATAAATAAGAGTCCCATTTCTTGAGTAGATTTGGACACTATTTTCAGGGAACTTGAGGATGTTTTTTAATATTAAATAATCGTTTACGCCATCATCATTAGGAGTGATGTAATTGTGTTTTTTTTTGAAGGTATTCTCAAGAACTGTGACTTTCTGTTTCTGTGAATTTTGATTTCCAAGCGTATCTGTGTAAAACCAAATAATTATAAAATTCCCTGGGCTAGTGAAAATAGTGGTATCAAATGTACTTGTTTTTACTTCTTGCTGACAATTGTCTGTAGCAGTTGGTCTTATTATTTCTGTGTTAATGGGGATTGATATATCGCTAAGAAAAACCTCGTCAGCTATTGGAGCGGTAGTATCCTCAATAATAATCGTTTGAGTTTGCGAACTGCTATTCCCATTGCCATCTTTAAAAGTCCAGTTAATAATTGTTGTTCCTTGTGTATTGATTGGTAAGGTGATATCATGTGAAGCAATGACTGTTCCTGCGCAATAATCTGTGGCTGTAGGTTTTGTTAAAGTTGTTATTTCACATTGGGCAGATAGTATTGGAAGTTCAACAATATCAAGAACCGGAGCGGTAGTGTCTTCAATAATAATCGTTTGAGTTTGCGAACTGCTATTCCCATTGTCATCTTCAAAAGTCCAGGTAATAATTGTGGTTCCTTGTGTGTTGATTGGTAAGGTGGTATTGTGTGAAGGAGTGACTGTTCCTATACAATTATCTGTGGTTGTGGGGTTTGTCAAACTTACTATTTCACATTGGGCAGTTATTGTAGGAAGTTCAGAAACATCAAGTAAGGGGTCAGTAGTGAATTGAATAATAATCATTTGTGTTTGCGAACTGCTATTCCCATTGCCATCTTCAAAAGTCCAAGTAATAATTGTGGATCCTTGTGTTGTGATTGGCAAGGTGACATCATGCGAAGCAGTGACTGTTCCTGTACAATTATCTGAGGCTGTGGGTTTTGTTAAAGTGGTTATTTCACATTGGGCAGTTATCGTTGGAAGTTCAACAATGTCAAGTACTGGAGCGGTAGTGTCTTGAATAATGATCTTTTGTGTTTGCGAACTACTATTCCCATTGCCATCCTCAAAAGTCCAGGTAATAATTGTGGTTCCTGGTGTTGTGATTGGCAAGGTGATATCATGCGAAGCAGTGACTGTTCCTGCACAATTATCTGTGGATGTGGGCTTTGTCAAAGTGATTATTTCACATTGAGCTGTTATTGTTGGAAGTTCAACAATGTCAAGTACTGGAGCGGTAGTGTCTTGAATAATAATAATATTTTGAGTTTGAGAACTACTATTCCCATTGCCATCTTCAAAAGTCCATGTAATAATTGTAGTTCCTTGTGTATTGATTGGTAAGGTGACATCATGCGAAGCAGTGACTGTTCCTGTACAATTATCTGTGGCTGTGGGTTTTGTCAAAGTTGTTATTTCACATTGAGCTGTTATTGTTGGAAGTTCAACAATGTCTAGGACGGGAGCGATAGTGTCCTGAATAATAATCGTTTGTGTTTGAGAACT
>NVRM01000018.1 GCA_002400885.1 Flavobacteriaceae bacterium | reverse complement strand
CACGAGAAAGTATCCTGCTTTTCTCTTTTTTTATAGCTACTCTTTTTTGTTTAAATACTGGGTTTCTATTTTTAAACTTAAAAATAAAAGTGTCAAAAACAATAACTTTTATAATAAAAACCTATCTCGCATATATTATTGTTCAAATACTTAAAACTCTATATTTTGTTTATAGTGGACAAACAATTACCATGGAAACATTCATGGAGTTAGACACTAAGTTTTCAATATTATATTTTTTTAATAATACAACATTTCCAACCTGGTCAATATTATCACTATCTGCTATAAATCTAACACAACTATTAATTTTCATAGGGTTACCAAAAATAGTGAGCTGCTCAACTAACATAAACTATTTAAAATCAAATATATTAGTATTAAAAACATACGGTGTTGGTTTTGTTATGTGGTTTATTTTTTCGAGTATAATGGAAATGAATTTTAATTAGCTATCAATTAGGCCTTAGATAGAAAAGGTTTACTTATTTACCTTTACAGAAAAATAAGAAAATTGTTTAACTTTAAATTTTTAAAAAGATGAAAGAATTATCATTAGAAAAATTAGAAAACCTTGAAGGAGGTAAATTTTGGGGAAAAGACTGCGGTCAAAAATATTCAATTGCTGGGAGTTGTTATCAAAATTGTACTTACAGAGTCTTTTGGGTAAAAACTAGGGGATATACACCAACACCTTGTTAGATTAAAATTAACATGAAAAGATTACACTTTGTTCTATTATTCATTTTTAACCTTTCATTTTCACAAAATAGCATTCATCAAATTTTTGATTCTAAAACATATGAACCTATCCCTTTTTCCGCTATTGTGGTTGTTAACAATCAACAAGTAAGTTTTTTTAGTGATGAAAAAGGCGTATTCAATATCAATAAAAACAAAATAGATTCAATTCAAATTTTAAGTTTAGGCTATTTTAATTTAAATATACACCCCCGTCAATTAACTGACACTATTTTTTTGACACCAAAAATCACTCAATTAAACCAAGTAATAATTAGGCAAAAAAAACCAAGAATAAAAAAAATAAAGCCAAAAAAAACTAAACTGTTTTTCAATCTGAAACCAAACTCTCAACTAGGTATATTAGTTCAAAATAAAAAAAAACAAGAAAACACATATATAAGATATATATATATTCCCATTAGAAACAAAACTTATTCACATTCCTTAAAAAAAACATATAATAGTGTTATTAAAATACACTTATTTTCAAATAAAAACAATACTCTTGGTGAACCTTTAATTGATAAACCTATTATGTTTTTTTGTAATCAGGATTCGAAAAAATTTATTGGTATTGACGTTTCAGAAGAAGAAATTATTTTTAATAAAAAGGGCTTCTTTATTTGTATTGAAATGCTAGGAAAAATTGATAACTATGGAAATCTTAAAAAAGACAAATTAGTATTTCCTGCATTTACATTTACAAACAAAGAGTCTAAGGATGTTTTAATTACGACATATTTTAAAAATTGTTTTAGTAGAAATGGACAATGGGAGGTAGCTAAAGATTATGATGCAGAATTTTTGGGATATACTAATTTTATTATTGGCTTAACGTTGGAAACACATGAGAATTAAAAAAATTATAAAAAGCCATTCTCAACAGTTAGATAATTCCGACTGCGGAATTATTTGCATACAAACAATTTTAAAGTACTTTAACAGTCATAGCTCTTTAGAAAATTTAAGAGAGCTAAGTGGCACCTTTAAACAAGGAACTACCATGTTAGGATTGGTACAATGTGGTCAAAAACTAGGTTTTAAACCTAAAGGATATGAATCAACTATTGATGCCTTAAAGGAAATTAAAATCCCCGCTATTTTACATACCGTTTTTGAGGAAACACTTCAACATTATATTGTATGTTTTGGCTACGACAGGAAAAAAGAAAAATTTATTATAAGTAACCCTGCTACAACTTCAATAACCTATTTAAGTGAGGACTCTTTAAATAACATTTGGAAGTCTAAAGCTCTAATTTTGTTTGAACCTACAGGCGATATTATAACAACAACAACAACTGTAAACAAACAAAAATGGTCATGGATATATAAATACATAAAAGAAGACCTTAATTTACTATCCACATCCTTACTCCTAGGTATTTTGGTTGCAGTCTTGGGATTGTCTACAGCCATTTATTCACAAAAACTAATCGACGTTCTATTACCTTCAAATAACACTTTTAAGATTGTTTCGAGTATTTTCCTTCTAATTATTTTATTTAATATTCAAACATTTTTAAGCTATATCCGTAGTTCATTTTTAATTAGGCAAACCAGAGACTATAATACCAGAGTAATCGACTACTTCTATAAAAACTTACTTAGGCTACCTAAATCGTTTTTTGATACTAGACAAATAGGAGACATGGTTGCAAGAATGAATGACACGAGTCGTATCCAAGAAACTATTTCTAAGATAATAGGAGAAATCATGATAGATATTCTAATGATTATAGTAGTATCTATCAGTATATTCTCATACAATACTAATCTAGGACTAATAACACTTTTATGGATTCCTGTATTTACAGTTATTGTAATTTATTTTAACCCTAAAATAAAGACTTTTCAAAAATTAGTAATGCAATCCTACGCCAGAAACGAAAGTAATTATATAGAAACAATCCAAGGAGTTGCAACAATAAAAACGAATAACAGAGAATCTTCTTTTTCAAAACAAACTAATACTGTTTATAAACAATTTCAAGGAGCAATTTTCAACCTTAACCGCTTAGGTTTAAAATATCAAACAATTAATCAACTAGTTTCCAGTGTGTTTATTATATCGACATTAAGTTACAGTATATACTTAATACTGGATAAAAACCTTACTGCAGGTTCAATAATCGCAATTTTACAACTTGTAGCTATTTTAATGTCATCAACTTCAAATTTGGCATTAATAAACATAGAAATACAAGAAGCAAAAGTAGCCTTTAATAGAATGTTTGAATTTTCATTAATCAAAAAAGAAGACAAAGGAACACTCAAAATAACAAATTTAAAATCAATAGACATAAAAGATTTATCATATCGATTCGCAGGAAGAGGTCAACTCTTAAAAACTATCAACATTCATATATCTAAAGGGGAAATCACTGCAATTATTGGAGAAAGTGGTAGTGGAAAAAGCACTATTGGTTTAATCTTACAAAAATTATATGATTTTGAAAATGGAAAAATAACTATCAATAATAAACATAATTTTAGAGATATAGATTTAAAATGTTGGAGACAAAAAATGGGAGTGGTACCTCAGGAAATTAAAATTTTCAGAGGAAACGTTTTAGATAACATTATGCTAGACCAAGAGTACATCCCTGAAAAAGTAATTGATTTTTGTAAAGAATATGGTTTTGACAATTTCATAAAAACTTTTCCACAAAGCTACTCAACAATACTAGGCGAAGAAGGTATAAACCTTTCTGGAGGACAAAAACAAATAATTGCCCTTGCAAGAGCAATTATAAAAAAACCTGAATTATTGATTCTAGATGAAGCAACATCAGCTATGGATAGAAATACAGAAAAATTCACATTAGAACTCTTAGATAAATTAAAGAACAATTTAGGGATTTTATTTATTTCGCATAGAATACACTCTTTAAAAAACATGGCAGATACTATTTACGTACTAGAAAAAGGCAGTATTTCTCATCAAGGAAATCACACAAAACTGATGCAAACATCTAATTTTATAGCGATTTCTGGAACAACCTATAAAACAAGTATTATCTACCTAGTAAACACCAACTCAAGCTCTGTAGACAACTTCTCATCAAAACCATAGCCCTCACAATCAAATGTTTTTAAACCATCAACGGTTTCAATATTATTATCAATAATAAAACGCACCATTAAACCTCTCGCCTTCTTTGCAAAAAAGCTAATTACTTTTAGCTTCTCATTTTTATAATCTTTAAAGACAGGAGTAATTACTGGTACTTTAATGTTTTTTACTTGTACCGATTTAAAATATTCGTTGCTTGCCAAGTTTACAAATACCTCCCCTTCTTCCAATTCTTCATTTAAAGCATCCGTAATCTTTGTACCCCAGTATTTATATAAATTCTCTTTGGTTCCCACTTTTAATTTCGTCCCCATTTCTAACCTATAGGCTTGCATTAAATCCAATGGTTTTAGTAATCCATACTGCCCTGATAAAATACGAAGTTTATCCTGTAATATCACAATTTTATCCGCCGACAAAGAGTAGGAATCCATGCCTGTATACACCTCTCCATTAAAAGCGAAAACGGCTTGCTTGGCATTTTCTAAATCAAAAGGCAATGCCCATTCTTGATTGCGCTGCCAATTCAATGCTGACAAAGCAGGAGAAATATGCATCAAATCTCCTATTTTTTTAGGTGATTTCTTTTTAAGCACCGTACTCAACACTTCCGCTTCTTTTAAAAAGAGAGCCTCTGTATGGTTATCTGTAGGTACTGCTGTTTCAAAATCTAAAGATTTTGCGGGAGAAATAACTATTTTCATTGCTGTTGCTTGTTAGATGTTGGTTACTCGTTGTTGGTTGCTGGTTACTAGTTGTTAGTGTAAAAAAAAATCCTCAATAAAGAGGATTTTTTATAGTATTGAATCAAAAAAACAAAAATTAAGATCTTTGATTTTCTGTGTAATTCATCCATTTATCTAAACATTCCTTCATATCTGCAGGAACTTCTGAATTAAACTCCATAAACTCACCTGTTGTTGGATGTACAAAACCTAAGGTTTTAGCATGCAATGCTTGCCTTGGTAAAATATTAAAACAGTTGTCTACAAATTGCTTGTATTTGGTAAATGTAGTTCCTTTTAGTATTCTTTCTCCACCATAACGTTCATCATTAAACAAGGTATGTCCTATATGTTTAAAATGTGCACGAATCTGATGTGTACGTCCAGTTTCTAACTGGCATTCTACTAAAGTAACGTAGCTAAACCTATCCAACACTTTATAATGTGTTACTGCATGTTTTCCGAACTCTCCGTCTGGAAAAACACTCATTTGCAACCTGTTTTTTAAGCTACGACCTACATTTCCTTCAATGGTCCCTTCATCTTCTCTTACATTCCCCCATACTAAAGCATGGTAAATACGCTTGGTAGATTTATCAAAAAACTGTTTTGATAATTTCTCCATGGCCAATTCCGTTTTTGCAATCACTAGCAATCCACTTGTATCCTTATCTATACGATGTACGAGTCCTGGACGGTCGTTGCTGTTCATTGGAATATTATCGCAATGATGAATCAATGCGTTTACTAAGGTACCACTATAGTTCCCATGTCCTGGATGTACCACCATCCCTGCTTCCTTATTAACCACGATTACTTGGTCATCTTCATAGACGATATTCAAAGGAATATCTTCAGCAACCAACAATTTTTCAGGAGTTGGATATGCTAAAACCAAACGAACTACATCGTTTGCCTTTACCTTATAGTTTGATTTTACGGGAATATCGTTTACTAAAACATTGCCGTCTTTTGCTGCTTGTTGAATTTTATTACGGGTAGCATTTTCCATGAAATTCATTAAAAATTTGTCCACACGTAGAGGCTCTTGCCCTTCGTTAGCGACATATCTAAAATGCTCGTGTAATTCGTTTTTTTCTTCTGGTTGATTCATTAGTTATCTTGTTCGGTAAAATTATAACGTCCACTTCCTTTTCCATCACCTAAAACAAATGTCAATAATGAGTTTTTAGGTATTTTATCTCCTTTTCTAAGGTCTTTTCCTTTAAATTTCATTCCTCTCACTACATTCAAGGCTATGTCAGAAACATAAATATACTTTTTGCTAATTCGAAATCCTTGTGCATTGAGTACTGGAGATATATTTCGTTTTGTTTTCCCATAAAATTCAGGAATGGTAACGTTTCTATAGTTGGAAGGGTTTAATGTTAAATATATTTTTCTGTTTTCTTTTACAAAATCACCTGCTTCTGGGCTTTGTTCAATCACAGATTTTGGCGGGAAATCAGGATTATAACTTGCTGAATCGATAATTTTATATGCTAAATTTAATTCACTCAAGGTATCCCCTACTTCATGCAATACCATCTTACTTAAATTTGGTACTTCTATTTTTTGATTGTGATTGGTAGAAACATTTAACCATTTAAATAGTAAAAACAGAAATACAATAATCACAACCACCGCGAGGCTTAATTGGATTAAAAAACGTCTACTTTTCAAAAAATTTAAAAAATTCATAATTTGTTTTTAGAATTGACAAAGATACTATAAAATGTACGGTTACAAAATACATTAATTTTTAAATGTTTGCTTTTTAACGTATGTTTGTATCTGTACTTAACAAACTTACAAACAAAAAATGAAACAAAATATTGCCATCGTCATGGGCGGATATTCTTCAGAGGTAGAAATTTCTCTAAAAAGCGGAGAAGTTGCTTATAATGCACTGAAAAACACAGACTTCACTCCATACAAGATTCACATACTAAAAGAAAAATGGGTCCTTGTAGACGACAAAAAGGAAGAATTCTTAATTAACAAGGATGATTTCACTGCAATGGTCGCTGGAAAAAAAATAACGTTTAGCTGCGTATTTAATGCCATTCACGGAACTCCAGGAGAAGATGGCAAACTATTGGCCTATTTTGAATTGATCAATTTACCGCATACTTCTGCTCCTTTTTATCAAATGGCCATTACATTTAATAAAAGGGACTGTTTGAGTATTGTAAAACCTTATGGCATTAAAACAGCCATCTCATACTACTTAGATTTAGGAGAAGAAATAGACACCAAAGCCATCGTTAAAAAAGTAGGCTTACCCTGTTTTGTCAAGCCAAACAATGCGGGTTCTAGCTATGGAATTTCTAAAGTATATAAGGAAGAATTATTAGTAGCAGCCATAGAGAAGGCCTACAAAGAGGATTCCCAAATCCTAATAGAAGAATTTTTAGACGGTCGTGAAATGTCGGTCGGTGTTATCGAATACCAAGGAAAAATAAAAGTACTTCCGATAACCGAAATCATTTCCGAAAACGACTTTTTTGATTATGAGGCGAAATATGAAGGCAAGTCTAATGAAGTGACTCCTGCCAACATTACAGCTATCGTGGAAAAACGAGTGCAAACAGTTGCTAAACTAGCCTATAAAAGCTTACATATGAGTGGTTTTTCAAGGTCGGAATATATTTTGATAAATGACGAACCTCATTTTTTAGAAATGAACACGGTCCCAGGATTAACAGATGCTAGTTTATTGCCTCAACAGTCCATCGCAGCAGGCATTTCATTGGAAGCATTATTTTCTAACGCAATCCATATGGCTTTAAAATAAAAACATAAAAACAACAAGACAAGCCTATACGCTTGCTAAAACATACAACATGAAAATCGCTATTTTCCCAGGGTCGTTTGACCCTATCACAAACGGACACGTAGACATTATAGAAAGAGCACTTCCGTTATTTGATAAAATAATTATTGCCATCGGAGTAAATTCGGACAAACGGTACATGTTTCCTTTAGAACAACGCAAGAAATTTATATTGGAAACTTTTAAAAATGAACCTAAAATAAGTGTAGATACTTACCAAGGATTGACCATAGATTATTGTAAAAAAATGGGCGCCAATTTTATTTTAAGAGGACTAAGAAACCCTGCCGATTTTGAATTTGAAAAAGCAATTGCACATACCAACAGGAAATTGTCACAAATAGAAACCGTGTTTCTACTAACTTCTGCAGAAACCTCATTTATCAGTTCAAGCATTGTCAGAGATATTCTAAAATACGAAGGCGATGTTTCTAAATTTGTTCCTCCCTGTGTTCATGCTATTTCTGAGTAAAAAAATAGATAAAAACATTGAAGTAAAGGGATGCCTTTTTATGACATCCCTTTATTATTTAAAAATAAAAATCTATCCCTAAAAACCAGCAGGCATTAAGCAACCATTAGAACACCACAAAAACCAAAGCTAATTAACAAGTACACCCCTGCTAGAATAAAAAAGATTTTACTCGCCTTGATCTTTTTAGTCAAACGGAGTATTATCGCTATAATACTTAGTAAAATGGCTGGCCCCACCATAATAGCAACTATAAGTTCCCCCAATCCATTTAAGTTTGCTTCTAACAATAAATTTAAAGAAATCATACACTCTCTTTTTTAAGTTTTTCTAATAAAAGTGATTTCTCATCACGGTATAACAAGTTCATGGTTTCGAAAGGAATGATTTTAAAATCCTTATTTACAATATGTACACATGATTTTTTCACTGCTCTAACATCAAAATTATGTGCATCCATAAATTGCATTATAATAATTCTAAACAAACTATCATAGCCCATTTCAGGTGCATCAATTTTAGGCAAACAACACATGATAGATTTTAATTTCTCGCTCGATTTTTCTACAGAGATCCCTGTACTGAACAATTCCACCATTTTAAGATGTAATTCTGTATCCTGTTCATAAACAATCGTGTTTTTACCAGCATCCAATAAATCAGCGGGATTTATATATCTCGTTAGCGGAATTAATCCATTTTCAGATTTCAGTGCATAGCCCATCACTAAGGCATCTGGATTACAGGGGACAGGAATTAAATCATCGGAAACAAAACTGGGAGATTGCTCTAAAATTTTTCGCCGTACTTCTGTTAAAGTAATTCTATGTAAATCGGGATTGAAATTATCCAACCTACCCGCTATCTGCGTTGGTTGAAAAGTCACACCACGAACACACTTCTGTTTAGTAGCATAATCAATTATTTCACCTATTTCATCATCATTTAAACCTTTTTGCACGACAACAACCAGTGTTGTTGAAAGATTTAAAGCATTTAACCTCTCGATAGCCTTGGATCTAATAGCCGTCAAATCCTCTCCTCTTAACTCTTTTAACACCTCGCCTTTAAACGAATCGAACTGTAAATATATTTCGAAATCCGGCATAAAAGTAGCCAGTTTTTCCGCAAAGCCTTTGTCTTTTGCGATTCGAACCCCATTGGTATTTAACATTAAATGGCGTATGGGCAAACTTTTGGCATATTCTAAAATTTCAAAAAACTGAGGGTGTATTGTAGGTTCACCACCACTTAATTGCACAACGTCTGGTTCTTTTTCATTGGCCACAATAACATCCAACATTTTCTTTATATCTTCCAAAGACCGGTGTGATCCATAATGCGGGGAAGATCCTGCATAACAGGTGGGACACGTTAAATTACAACGATCCGTCAGCTCCACAATGGACAAGCATGAATGCTGCTCATGATCTGGACACAAACCACAATCGTATGGACAACCGTACATTGTTTTTGTATTAAACTTATAGGGGTATTCGGATGGTTTATTATAATTTCTTATGTTTTTATAATAGGCGATATCATCTGCAATTAAAACTTTAGACTTCCCGTGTTCGGGACATCTTTTAAGCATATAAACAGCATTATCCTGAAAAACAATTTTGGCATCAATTCGCTTTAAGCAACTAGGACATAAACTTAAAGTATGATCATAATAGGTATAATCTCTTACGGGCATAATTAACGATTTTTTTTATGGTTGTTAAATAATAAAACCAACACAAGATACACAAAAACTGTATACTACTAATTCCCAACACATAAAACACATTTGGTTTTAAAAACTCAATGAAAAACCGAAAACCAAAATAAAAGATCATAAACAATTTAAAGAGCCCCCCTGCCGGTAGCTTTTTGTAGCTGATCTTCCTTAATAAATACATTAAAAATGCAAGAAACACAATTTCGTATAAGGCGATGGGATGCCTTAATAGCCCATCTCCTATATCAATTCCAGTAAAAAATGAAGTCTCAATTCCATAGGTGAATTCATTTATTCCATATAAAAAACAGCCGATGCGTCCAATCATAATCCCTAGAATAATGGGAAACGTAAACAAATCTCCGGAAGATTGTTTTTCTCCAATTACTTTTTTTGAGAGCTCTACTCCTAACAAACCACCAAATAACCCACCCATTATAGTTTTTAAATTGAACAACTGAATAATAGTCGTCAGTCCTTCAAATTTTAAAAACAATGGATTTTCAAGGAAACCAATAACACGAGAACCTATAAAAGCACCGAATATAGCCCCGATAATAATACTCAAACGGTTTAACTCTCCTATAGCATCTATTTGGTTTTTTTTCAAAAAACGGTAATATCTATACGCAACAAAGAACGCTAAATATTCAAAAATTAAATGAATATTTAGCGTTCTTCCTAGTAATATTGGTTCGAATGGGATCTCCATTATTAGGATTCATTCAAGCCTTTAGTAAAAGCTTCTGGGTTTGCTGCTAAATGATAACGAGGGTCATCAATATCATCCACAATAAGCGATGCAAATTTAGGACTTCCTTTTAGCAATAACACTTTACATTCTTCGCTCAAGTGCTTTAATTGCACCTTCTTTCCGACAGCTTCATATTTTTCTACAATATTAAAAATAGCTTCAATTGCAGAATGATCACTTACACGAGATTCAACAAAATCTATTTCAACATTATCTGGATCATTCTTCACGTCAAATTTATCGACAAATGCAGTAATTGACCCGAAAAATAATGGGCCCCATATTTCGTATATTTTAGTTCCATCTTCTTTGGTTCTTTTACGTGCTCTAATACGTGTAGCATTTTCCCAAGAGAATACCAATGCACTCACAATTACCCCTGCAATTACAGCCACCGCTAAATCAAATATAACAGTTAAAGATGACACTAAGATCAGTACAAATAAATCTGCTTTTGGTATTTTATTAATAATTCTAAAACTACTCCAAGCAAACGTTCCAATAACGACCATAAACATAACTCCTACAAGCGCTGCAATTGGAATTTGCTCAATATAAGAAGATCCAAATAAGATAAATAACAACAATAATACAGCGGCAACCACACCAGACAACCTCGTACGTCCACCTCCTTTTATATTAATAATAGATTGGCCAATCATAGCACAACCACCCATTCCTCCAAACAGTCCAGTCACAATATTTGCTCCACCTTGGGCAATACATTCTCTGTTACTGTTTCCACGGGTATCCGTTAAATCATCGATTAGATTTAAGGTCATTAACGATTCAATTAATCCAATCGCTGCTAAAATTAAAGCATAAGGAAAAATGAACTTTATAGACTCCCAAGTGAATGGAATTTTCTGGAAAGTTTCCAAGTGTAAGGTCGGTAATCCTCCTTTTAACCCTTCTCCACCACCATCTCTAATAAAAGAGCCTACGGTAGCAACGTCTAAATTAAAATAGATTGCCAAGAAGCTCACTACTAAAATAGCCAACAATGCTTCCGGTATCTTTTTTGTATATTTAAATTGAGGCAGTCCCCACATCATAAGCATGGTCAATCCAACCAATCCAGACATCAACCAAAATTTTGTATTAGCAAACAATTCTGCGAACCAAGCCAAATCAATACTCCAAAACCAACTGCCTTCTTCTTTCAAGAATAAACTAGTTCCAGTTACAGCATCTGGAAACATTCCCAATTGCGAAAAGAAAATTACAATGGCTAAACCATTCACAAATCCCATCATTACAGGGTGTGGAATAAGACGTACAAATTTACCTAGTTTTAACAAACCAGCAGAAACCTGAATCAATCCCATCAGTATTACGGTAGCAAACAAATAGTATAGTCCTAAATTATCCTCTGGTAAGCCCATCGCATTTCCATCTTTCACTAAGGAAACCATTACTACAGCTAACGCACCGGTTGCTCCAGAAATCATCCCTGGACGACCTCCAAAAATAGACGTAATTAATCCTACCATAAAGGCAGCATACAAACCAACTAATGGATCAACACCAGCTACAAATGCAAAAGCTACTGCTTCTGGTACCAAGGCTAAAGAGACGGTAATACCCGACAATACATCGTTTTTAATATTTGACGCTCTCTTTTTTATAAATTCAGTCATAATTTAATCACGGAGCTCTTATACTCCAACTTTTAACATGACACAAAAGGTGTCAATCAATTAATTTTCAAAAAGCTGCAAATGTACAGTTTTTATTTTTAGTTTTATTTTAGATCTTCACAACTTTGAAGTAATAATACAATGTTTTTATAACTGTTTTCCAATGCAATATCTTGCGCTTCCTTGGCTTTAAAGCAAACCAATTCTATTCCCTCCTCTTCCTGCCCCACAAGTGGGCCCTGATCCGATGAAAACATTTGATACCAATGCGTAATTTTCAAAACCATTTGACCATTCCTTTCAAACATATGGTAAGTAGTAGGTAGCTTCTTTACAATTTCTAAAGCGCTAATTCCACACTCTTCTTCTACTTCCCTAATGGCCGCTTCTTTTTTACCCTCTCCTTTTTCTATATGTCCCTTTGGCAAATCCCATTTCCCAAACCTATAAATAAACAATACTTCTTCTTTCTTATTAAAAACAACACCTCCTGCCGCTCTTTCTATCTTAAAAGATGCTTTAAAAGCGGACCACATCAAGGATATATCCGCGTGATAAACGCATTGCTCCGTCAATTTACTTTTACCTAATAGACTTACAATATCCTTAAAATTCATGGACATATCATAGTCGCAATAATTCAATCCTACATCCTTCTTATTATTGGTGAAAATTAAAGGACGTTCATTCACAAAAACTTTATACATTTGCAGTATGATTTTCAACAAAGATACAGCAAAAAGAACAGCAGAGCTTTTACTTCAAATAAAGGCCATTAAATTGAGTCCACAAGAACCATTTACTTGGGCTTCTGGATGGAATTCTCCAATTTATTGCGACAACCGTACGACCCTGTCTTACCCAATAATTCGCACCTACCTTCGTGAAGAATTAGGTAAAATAATTGAAGAGAAATACGGAAAACCTGAAGTAATAGCAGGAGTTGCTACTGGCGCCATCGCTATTGGTGTATTGGTTGCCGAGTATTTAAACGTTCCCTTTATATATGTACGACCAGAAGCGAAGAAACATGGAAGACAAAACCAAGTAGAAGGGGTTTTAGAACCAGGAAAACGCGTGGTAGTTATCGAAGATTTAATCAGTACTGGAAAAAGCAGTTTAAACGCCGTTAAAGCACTAAAAGAAGCTGGAGCTGATGTAAAAGGAATGGTTGCTATATTTTCTTATGGATTCGAAATTGCAGCAAGTAATTTTGAAAATGACGGAGTAGAATTAACTACTTTAAGTGATTATGATAACTTATTGGAATTAGCCAGTGAGAACAATTATATCGCAGAAAAGGAATTAGAAACATTAAAACAATGGCGTATTAATCCTAGTACGTGGAACAAATAACAACTCTATGAATTTAGAAAGCACAAACACACCTGTTAATAAATCACAAAAGGAAACCTTTGACTTTTTGACAGACCTTAAGAATTTCAAGCAGTTATTACCAGAAAACACAGAGAAATTTGAAATCGACGGAGATTCTATGCTCTTTTCTTTAAAGGGAATGCCAGAAATCAGAATGGTTATCAAAGAAACTCAAGAGTTTGACAAAGTTATTTTAGGTGCTGCTAGTAGTAAATTACCATTTACATTGACTGCAGACATCAAAGAAGTTTCAGATACAACTGCTGAAACTAAATTAAGCTTTACAGGAGACTTTAATCCTATGATGGCCATGATGGTTAAAAAACCATTGCAAAAATTCATAGACACCTTGTCAGAAAACATTGCAAAACTATAAACATTTACCGCCTGCCCTCTAAAGATGACAGGCGGTACATATTTTAAAAACTCGAAAACTTAATTTCTTTTAAATTAAATTCTCGAGTTTTTTTATCTCCTACTTCCACCCGTAGCATTCCTGCATGGGTCACTCCTATTATTTTTCCAGAAAACGAAAGCCCGCTCGCGTCCGTAAAACAAGTACATTCACCAAAACGAAATAGTTTTCCATAATACAACTTGGTTAAAAAGTCAAAACCGCCATGTAATACTATGGCCATATAGTATTCTATACTCGTAATAATTTCGTCCAAAACAGTTTCCAATTCAAAGCTTTTATTGGTCAATAATTTTAAAGAAGTAGCATTGGGAATTTCATTTGGAAAACTTTCTTGATTCACATTTAGGCCAATTCCGATTACAACCCTACTCAAGTGCCCACCAGACAAATTGTTTTCGATTAAAATACCCGCAATTTTCTGACCATCTGCCAAAATGTCGTTTGGCCATTTCACCCTTATATCATTGTCTACATAAGCGTTCAGCACTTTCTGAATCGCCAAAGAAACAGCCATGCTTATAAAGAATTGATCTCCAACTTCAAACTTTAAAAAATTAACTAACACGCTAAACGTCAGGTTCTTTCCCTTGTCAGAAACCCAGGTCGTCCCCAATTGACCACGCCCCTGAGATTGCTCATGGGTCTGAACCACGGTATAAGATTGTTGTTTTTCTTGCTGACACAGCTCCTTTAAATATGCGTTCGTAGAGCCAATGGCACTAAGTTTGATTAACTTCATGATTAATAATATAGAAACAAAGTTAAGACAACCACGTTTACTAACAAAAAAATAATAACTTTGTATTAAATAAATAATTTTTGATGACTAAAACGAATGTAAATGTAGATGAGTTAATTTCCGTAATTATAAAAGGGATTGACGAAGTCAAAGGGGAAGATATTAAATTATTAGATTTAAGAGATATAGAAAATACTGTCTGTGATTATTACATCATTTGTTCAGGAAACTCAAATACCCAAGTAAATGCCATTTCTGGATCTATCCAAAAAATGGTAGGTAAACAATGTAAAGAAAAACCATGGCATGTTGAAGGAGCAGGAAATGCTGAATGGATTTTGATGGATTTTGTAAGTGTAGCTGTACATGTATTCCAAAAAGAAACCAGAGAATATTACGATTTGGAAAGCCTTTGGGGTGATGCCAAAATAACAGATATTGATACTACTAGCTAATATTATTGCAACATTTGAAAGACGTATATGAACGAAAACAATTCGCCAGATAATAAAAACAAAATAAAGATTCCTAAATTCAATTTCTATTGGATTTACGGGATCATGTTTGTATTGTACATTGGCTATACTGTATTTAACAGTAGCAACTTAGGGAATCAAAACTTGAGTCATAATAATTTTATTACGACCCTTTACGACAACGATATAGAGAAAATCCTTATCGTAAATAACAGCACTGCAGAAATATACATTAAGGACGAAGTACTAGACAGAGAAAAGTACAGAGAACTTACTGAATCTGCTTTATACAGTAAGAGAGGACCTTTGTACATGTATGATTTTGGTGATTTACAAAATTTCGAAAACCAAATTCAAAAAGCAAAAGAAGACAAGAGTTTAGATGTTGACACACAACATATAGACAAGACAAACATTATGGATTCTATCCTTATGTATCTTCCTTTTATCTTTTTAATTGGTTTGTGGATTTACTTCATGAAACGTATGTCAGGTGGTGGCGGTGGTGGTAGTCAGATTTTCAATATTGGAAAATCAAAGGCGAAACTATTTGATCAAAACACAAAGGTAAAAACATCCTTTGAAGATGTCGCAGGACTGGTTGGAGCAAAAGAGGAAGTACAAGAGATTGTAGACTTCTTAAAAAACCCAGAAAAGTATACAGCCTTAGGAGGTAAGATCCCTAAAGGAGCATTGCTTGTAGGGCCTCCTGGAACAGGAAAAACCTTATTGGCAAAAGCCGTTGCAGGTGAAGCAGGTGTACCCTTTTTCTCGTTATCTGGATCTGACTTTGTTGAAATGTTTGTAGGAGTTGGTGCCTCTAGGGTACGTGACTTGTTTAAACAAGCAAAAATAAAATCACCTTCTATCATATTTATTGATGAAATCGACGCTATCGGTAGAGCGCGTGGAAAAAGCAATATGACTGGTGGGAATGACGAACGTGAAAACACATTGAACCAATTACTGACAGAAATGGATGGTTTTGGAACAGAGTCTAACGTAATTGTTATTGCAGCAACAAACCGAGCAGATGTTTTAGATAAGGCCTTAATGAGAGCCGGTCGTTTTGACCGTCAAATCTATGTAGACCTTCCAGACATTAATGAAAGAGAAGCTATTTTTAAAGTTCATATTAGTCCTTTAAAATTACATACCGATGTAGATATTCATTTCCTTTCTCAGCAAACACCTGGTTTTTCTGGTGCAGATATTGCTAATTTATGTAACGAAGCAGCATTAATTGCCGCTAGAGAAGATAAAAAAGCAGTACACCATATCGACTTTTTATCCGCGGTAGATCGTATCGTTGGAGGTTTAGAAAAGAAAAATAAAATTATTTCTCCCATAGAAAAAAAGACCATTGCTTTTCACGAAGCAGGACACGCAACCGCTAGTTGGATGCTAGAACATGCTTCTCCATTAGTAAAGGTAACAATCGTACCAAGAGGGCAATCCTTAGGTGCTGCATGGTATTTACCCGAAGAGCGTCAGATTGTTCGTACAGAGCAAATGTTAGACGAGATGTGTGCTACTTTGGCAGGAAGAGCTGCAGAGCGTGTTATCTTTGATAAGATATCTACCGGTGCTTTAAATGACTTAGAAAAAGTAACGAAACAAGCCCGTGCAATTGTAAGTGTATACGGATTAAATGATGTTATCGGAAATATAACCTATTACGACTCATCAAACAATGGAGACTATAGTTTTACAAAACCATACAGCGAAGCGACTGCTCAAAAGATCGACGACGAGATTTCTAAAATCATAAACGAGCAATATCAAAGAGCAATACAGATCCTAACAGATAATAAAGATAAGCTAACTGCTTTAGCAGAATTACTTCTGAAAAAGGAAGTAATTTTCAAAAAAGACTTACTATCTATTTTTGGCCCAAGACCATTTCAAGAAGAAATTATCGAACTGCCTAAAAAAGAAGATCATAAGGAAGAAGCAAGTGATACTGAGAATAAAATTGAAAATAAAGAAGAATCTAACGATTAATCGCTAGTATTTCTTTACTTTTGAAATTATTCAAAATGTAACATGAGTTTTTTTAAAAACATCTTTAAAAAATCAAAACAGGATCAACAAAAGATTAATAAGAACACTATCAAAGAAGAATCTATTGATAGTGTTTTTGTTAAAAATTTTATTGATAAAGGAGGTAAATTCTTATACTGTACAAGCTTACAAGAAGTCACAGGTTTTCTAACACATATTGTTAGTGAAAACGAACATTGGGACGCTGTAACATGTATCGATAATGATTTGCACAAACTCATTGGTGCATTAAACATCAAAAAATCCCCAGATTTCAGCATAAATACACCCTTGTTTACTTGCTGTGAGCATTTAATTGCGGAAAACGGGAGTATTTTATTTTCATCAAACCAATTAAGTGATATAAAACTTTCCGATTTAACGAAAGATTTCATTGTTTATGCCACCACTAGCCAAATTGTAAATAACCAAACAGATGGCTTAACTGGAATAAATTCACATTACCGAGGTAATATTCCAAGCAATATAGGCGCCGTAAAAAACTACAATCCAAACGAAAAAGAAGTGGATTTTATGAGTTATGGCTTGAACAATGCAAAAAATTTATATCTATTACTTTTCGAAGATTTATAATTTATGAGCACAATAGTTAAACGCGCATTATCCGGACTTGTATTTGTTTCAATACTTGTCTTTTGTATCTTATTTAACAAGATCACCTTTATCTCATTATTCTTTTTGCTGATGATGGTGTGTTTGTTTGAATTCAAAAGAATGATCGGACTTAAAAGTGTGTTCCCTTATTTAATCGGGATTTTATTTTTTATATTTGGAAACATATTAAATGTAGAAGACGTACCTTCTAAATCAATTTATACCTATGCAGGTGTTTTATTGTTTTTAGTCATTTTTTCATCCTTTGCTTCTATCTTATTTGCAAAAAAAGAAGAGGTAATATCACATCTAGGAAAAATATTTTTAACCGTCGTATATATTGTAGCTCCATTTACGTTGATGGTTCAAATACCCTTTTTAAATGGATCTTTTGAATATGTCAACACTACAATTTTAGGTGTATTTATCCTTATTTGGGTAAATGACTCCTTTGCTTATTTAGTAGGAAAAAACATAGGAAAACGAAAATTGTTAGAACGCATTTCACCTAATAAAACACAAGAAGGATTCTTAGGGGGACTTGTTTTTACTTTTATCGCCTGTTTTTTTGTCGCTAAATACTTTACAGACCTCCCACTCGTTCACTGGTTTTCTATAGCGGGTATTGTCAGTATATTCGGAGTCTTAGGAGATTTAATAGAATCTATGTTTAAAAGACAAGCCGGCGTTAAAGACAGTAGCAATTTTATCCCTGGACACGGTGGTTTTTTAGATCGCTTTGATAGTGTTATTTTTGCAGCACCATTTATTTTTATTTATTTACAATTAGTACATTAAACATGTTTCATAAAGAAGGTTTTAAAATAATATTGATTTCAATAATACTAACAGGGCTTAGTATCATTCTCATCGAAAATTTCGCTACAATTTTTTGGTTAAACAAAACATTGACAGCAGTGGTATTCATTTTACTAATTACTGTCTTACAATTTTTTAGAAACCCAAAAAGAACCACCGAATTAAACGATGCAAACGTTATTGCTCCTGTAGATGGAAAAGTAGTGGTCATTGAAGAAGTATTTGAAAAAGAATATTTTAATGAAAGAAGATTACAAGTCTCTATTTTCATGTCTCCTATAAATGTGCATGTAACAAGATATCCTATTGGTGGTGAAGTAACTTATAGTAAATACCATCCTGGTAAATACTTAGTCGCTTGGCACCCAAAAGCTTCAGAAGAAAATGAGCGTACCTCTATTGTTGTGAAAAACAACACTATTGGAGAAATATTGTATAGACAAGTTGCAGGAGCCATGGCCAGACGTATTGTCAATTATGCAAAGAAAGGTAAAAAAGTAGTTCAGGGAACTGATGCAGGTTTTATCAAATTTGGATCACGTGTGGATTTATATTTACCTTTAGACACCAAATTACACGTTAAAATAAACGACGTAGTAAAAGGAGGAGAGCAAATAATTGCATCCGTATAAACACCTACTTACAACTACTTCTTTTCAAAATATCTATATGGAAGATACCTTAGAAATAGAATTTCAAAAGGCATATACACTAGCAAACGCATCTGAAAAAAAGCAGCCTGCCGATGTTATGCTTCAGCTTTACGCCTCCTATAAGCAAGCGACTAGAGGAAACAATTACACTGTTTATAATGAAGAAAACGACGTACGAAGCGCCTTTAAACTCAATGCTTGGATGCAAATAAGTAATCTTAGTATTGATGAGGCAAAAAAAATGTATATTCGTTTAGTAAACCTGCACATCACTTCTTAATATCCATAGGACAAAAGGAGAATGTTTGTAGAAAATGTAGCTAACAATTAACATTTTATAAAACCAATCCAATGAAAAACTACTACCTATTAAGTGTAACACTACTTTTTGTCCTAACAATCAGCTCTTGTAAGGATGGCAAAAAAGAAGAAAAACAAGTAAAGGAAACCACCATGTATGTGGTTAACGAAAAAACGACATCTATTAAGTGGACTGCTTATAAAACCAGTGAAAAACTACCTGTAAAAGGAGAGTTTAGAGTGGTTGAATTTACAAAATCTGCCCCCGCTTCAAACATAAAAGATGCGCTTAATAATTTAGAGTTTTCTATTCCTGTTTCTTCTTTATTTACAAACAATGAAGGAAGAGATATCAAATTAAAAAACTCCTTCTTTGGTGCTATGATCGAAACGTCGG
Source organism: Flavobacteriaceae bacterium (assembly GCA_002400885.1). GTDB lineage: Bacteria > Bacteroidota > Bacteroidia > Flavobacteriales > Flavobacteriaceae. The sequence continues at coordinate 14,235 of NVRM01000018.1, read as the reverse complement.
TAATCAAAGGGAAAATAAGTATGGAAACGGAGACTTCTGGAAAGGTTCATTTAACCTTAAATGGAATTACTCACGAACTCCCAATCACTTACGTTTTAGACGGACAAATGGCGACTATGGAAGCTACTATGGATTTAGATAATTGGCAAGCACAAGCGGCAGTTGCTGCTTTAAACGCGGTTTGTAAAGGTGAACATACAGGTCCAGATGGAATTACAAAAACATGGAGTGAAGTTAAAATAAACATTGCCACTTATATAGCAGTGAAATAAATAAAAAAAGTCATAAAAAAAACCTGCAACTTGCAGGTTTTTTTATGTTTAAAAAGTAACACTATGAATAGCTCAACGTCCTTAGGTAGGCCAATTTACTTTTCCATATTTGAGCATTACTCTTGTACTGCTCTATGTTTTTGCGAACATTAATCACAAGTGGATTGTCATCTTTTGCATTCGAGAAAAACCCTAAATTATTCTCTAACTGCTGTACTTCTTTCATACATTCATCAATTTTCTTACGAACATATAATTGTTCTGAATCTAATTTTCTGTAATTTTTCTGCTCTATATAACTAGCAATTACATTCTTAAATTTCAGCATTTCAACAGCATCCTTATCTAAATCTAAAGATTCTGCCGCAGACTCTATCACTTTATTAAATTTACCTTCTATGTATTTTTTATCTGAAGGAACTCTTCCTAATCCTCTCCATTCAGAGATATACCCGTCAATCGTTTCTAAGTTAATATCTGCTTTTTCTTCGATTGCTTTTTTAATCGCATCTAACATAGATTTTTTAGCTTCATAAAAACCTAATTCTTCTTTGCTGTCTGCATCCTGCACTTGGTGCAATTGATCAAAATAATGGTTACAAGCATCTTTAAATTCCTTCCATAATTTATCAGAATACTTACGTGGTACATGTCCCACTTTTTTCCAATCGGACTGAATTTTCTTCATCATATTGGTCGTATTCTCCCAATCGTCGCTTTCTTTTAGTGCGATCGCCTGAGCTACTAAGGCTTGTTTTTTCTTTAAATTTGTAAGTTGCTCATCTTTTACATCCTTATAATAAGAATTCTTAGCTTTATTAAATTTGTGAGTTGCTACTTTAAACAACTGCCAAACTTCTTCGTTTTTTGAACGAGGTACGGTACCACATTTAAAGAATTTGTCACGCAATGCTTCAATTTCTTTAATACTTTTTTGCCAATCCGAACGAGACCTATTATTCGTAGTTTCATAGGCATCTATTTCTTCGATAACCGCTAATTTCTTCGCTACATTTGCTTCGTATCCAGAACGTAATTCTTTAAAATGTTCATGGCGTTTGTCATGTACTTTTTTCGTCGCTGCACTAAATCTATTCCAAACTTCTTCTCTGTGTTCTCTTCCTACGGGCCCTACTTCTTCTTTCCACAATTTATGGATGACCTGTAATTCTTTAAAGGCAAAATTAATATCAGCATGTTCTGCCAATTCTTCAGCCTTGTTTACTAATTTTAATTTCTCTTCTAAATTATGTTTGAAATCTAAATCACGTAAATCATTGTTTAAATGCAATAAATCATAAAAACGTTCTACATGATGATGATAGGTTTTCCAAGTATCGTTATAAGTGGCTTTTGGTACAGGTCCAATAGCTCTCCATGTATCTTGTAAACTTCTAAAGTTTTTATACATGGTATTACCGTCTGCATTTTCTATCAAGTGTTTTAATTCTTCGATGACTTGATTTCTTGACGCTAAATTTGTATTCAATTCTTTTTCAACACTTGAATAGTGTGCATCTCTACTTACTTTATAATCGTACAACAGCCCATTGTAGGTTGTTTTTAAAGGGTTTGCATAATTAAAATCGATTTCATTTCCACCCTCCGATAAAAAGCGTTCTTTTTCTGCAGATAAAATATCTCCAAACTTTTTATTAAACGCTGTTTTTATTTCGTTTACATTATTCTTAATCAACAATACCGGCTTCTCTTTTACTAAAACAGTAAGTTCAGCAACCAATTGTTCTAATTCCATGCTTTTATAATCAAGCATTTCTAATTGTTCTATTTGCTCGATAACCTCAGAAGATTCGGCTACCTTTTTTTCAATTTCATCGATCGCAGTAACATGTGCTGCCACCACTTTTTCAGAGCTTTCTACGTCAGCTATTTCTGCAACAGACTCTTGTTGTTCGTCTACGGCTACTATCTCTGCATCATCAATCGTTTCAACTACTTTTGTAACGTCCGTTTCTACATCCACTTTCTTTACATTTTCAACAGTATCTACTGTAACTTTTTCAGCATCTGCCTTTACCTCTTGATTTGTCATTGCAGTTGTTTCTTCAACTTTAGCAGTTGACATATCATTGTTTTTTTCGTCTAACATATTTATAATGTTTATGGTTCCTTCAATTAAAATCTAAAGATAGTAATTGCAAGGTACATGAGAAATTATTTTAGGATGATTTTTAACCTAAGAACGCAAAATATATTAATTCCAAATATCCCATGCTTTTTCAGCCTGTTGTTCAAGCATTTCTAGGCCGTTTTTAATGGCAGCTCCTTTGGATTTTCCTTTGCTCAAAAACAAAGTCTCGGCAGGATTGTAAATAAGGTCAAATAATACATGCTTGTCCGTAATAAAGGGATAAGGAATGTCCGGGCACTGGTCCACATTAGGAAAAGTACCTACAGGGGAACAATTTACAACAACCAGGTGCGCTTCCATTAACTCCTTGGTAATAGCGGTATAGGCAATTTTAGTTGCCCCTTCCGAACGTGATACAAACGTATACGAGATACCTAAACCGTCAAATACATATGCCACTGCTTTGGCAGCTCCACCTGTCCCCAATATTAAGGCTTTTGTATGCATGGGGGTAAGCATCGGCTCTATGGCTTTTTTAAAACCATAAACATCTGTATTATAACCGATCAATTTATGGTCTTCTGTCACCTTAATACAGTTTACCGCTCCAATTTTTTCTGCTTCTACCTCTACCTCGTCTAAAAAACGAAATACATCGTGTTTGAATGGAATCGTGACACTAAACCCTTTGAACTTTTTAAAATCATTTTCAAAAAAAGAGGCAAGTTCTTCCGATGATTTCTTGTCTACATTCTCATAACTATGCTGGGATAGTTGTAATTCTTTAAATTTATCTGTAAAATATTGGCGAGAAAATGAATATGAAATATTTTTTCCTATCAAGCCGTATTTATGTGTCTTTTCTATCATAAGTATCCGTGATGTTTTGTTTTGAATAAAAGTCGATCAATAAAACGATGCCAATTCCCGTAAGAATATAAAAAATGGCCAACCATGTTTCCATCAAAGAAATATCTGGCAAAAAACGTTGGTAGTTTTGAATGATATTATTGCCATTTACATCGCTAAGTAGTATTCCGTTTTCCTGTTTAAAAATTTCTTTTTTCCAAGGCCAAACAATCCCCAGAGAACCAATAATAAATCCCAATATCATGGCGGTTACTAATTGATGCCATCGCTTTAAAACAAAGCCTAAAATATGAGAAATAAAGATCAAGCCAAAAGTAGATCCTGCGGTAAACACTCCTACTATCTTTAGATATTTAATCCGTTCTGCGTTATTTACAAAATCAAAATTCCAAGAAAAAATATCCAAAATAGTTTTAGATAGCATGTTTACAGAATCCACCAGTAACAACACATAGTTTCCCATAAGAATAAGGATAAACGAGCCCGAAAGTCCAGGAAGTGTCATTCCGGAAACTCCTACAATTCCACAGAAAAACACAAAATATAGGTTTGTGTTCTCCTTGGCAGGAGGCATAAAACTTATCGCAATACCTAAGGATATCCCAATAACAATACTCAAAACATTGGAGAATTTGAAATCATTAAAATCCTTTGCGATATAGTAGATAGAACCCAGTATCATTCCGAAAAAAGCGGACCAGACATATAGTTCATAGGCCTTTAATAAATAATCTAAAACCAGAGAAATAGTGAAATAGCTACACATACTCCCTCCCATCACCAAAAGCAAGAACTCCGCATTTATATACCGATAAAAGCTTCTAAACCTTCCTGTAAAAAGTAATTTTAAGGCCTTTATATTTATTTTTTTAAACGAATAAATAAGCTCTTCATAAAAACCTAATACAAAAGAAACTGTCCCTCCAGATACCCCAGGAACTTTATTGGCAGCTCCCATGGACAATCCTTTTACAAAAAGGAATAGCTTATCTAGTATGGTTCTTTTTGATGGCATTTACTGTTTTTTTTTCGCTAATTTTTCAAGTAATAAGATAAGTAAAAAACCTAATATAGATAGAATACATGCATAAATCAATAAGTTATCCCCTTCATAATTGGCAGGGAACACACTTTTTTCCTTTAAGATAATTAGTTTCTCTCCAAACATTTTAGAATCCAATACTTTTTTCCAAGGCCATATTTTATTCAAAGACCCCACAATAAAACCTGTTAGGACTGCTAAAGTCGCATTTTTATAATGTTCGAATAGCCATTTCAAAACCCTCGAAAAAGTAAGTAAGCCTACAATAGCTCCTGCTCCAATAAGGGCAATAGATTTTAAATTACGTTCATGAACAGCATCTAAAACAGGACGATAAGCCCCCAAAAGAACTAAGATAAAAGAACCAGAAATCCCAGGCAAAATCATGGCACAAATAGCCAAAGCTCCACATAAAAATAAATACATAGGAGATATTTCACTACTGGTTACCGGTGTAAGTGTCGTGATATAAAAAGCAGCAAAGCTCCCTATCAATAATAGGATAACATTGAGTACAGACCATTGCGTAATTTGTCTGGCTACAAATAAAACACTTGCCAGCACCAAACCGAAGAAAAATGACCAAAGTAAAATGGGATGTTCGTCTAATAAAAAAGCGATAGTTTTAGCTAAAGACGCCACACTAATCGCAATACCTAACATCAACGCTAGTAGGAAATTACCATTTATTGCTTCCCAAAAAGACTTAACCCCTTTCTCTTTAAGTATTTTTAACGCCTTAAAATTCACAGCGCTTATAGACGCTAGTAACTCTTCGTATATTCCAGAAATAAAAGCAATGGTTCCTCCAGAGACTCCCGGAACAACATCGGCAGCACCCATAGCCACCCCTTTTAATGTAATAAATAGATAATCAATTAAGCGTCTTTCTTGCATGTGTCTTCAATATTTTCGAACACAAATGTACTCTTTTCTTAGAAAGAAAATTTGTAAAAACTCACAATATCTTGGACCACGTGCAAATCAAAAACCGAGGGATACATTTCTTTCATTATTTTATGATATTCATAATCTATTCCAAGGCCTTTTTTCAAGTAATAAACACCTTTCTCTTCTGTTTTAAACAAAAAATGTAAACAAGCCAACCTATAATTGAGCTCCGCTGTATTTGGAATTTCTGTATCGGCATCTTTTAAACAATCTAAAGCCAACTCAAAATCACCTAAAAAATAATGTACATCTACAAGCGCCGTTCTAATATCTAAATCATCATCCCCTAACTCAATACATAACTCAAAAACCTTAACCGCTTCTTCGTAAAAACTAAGTTTGATATTTATTTCTCCAAAACGTCTTAAATAAGCCGTGTTTATCTCATCTATATCCAAGGCTTTATTTATATAATACAAGGATTTTTCGTAGTCTTTCTGCTGATAATATATAGAGGACAAAGCCATCCACCCTTTATCTAATAGCGGATCTTCATGAACAGTACGTTTATAAAACTGCAAAGCATTTTCATAATCTTTGAGTTCCAAATAACATTCTCCAATTCTCAATAAGGCAAAACTAGTCGCATCTTCTAGCTCTAAAGTCGTTTTATAATTTTCAATGGCTTCAGAATAACGAGCTAATTTCTCCAGTGTTTTAGCTTTCTCAATATAGGCACCTACAAAAAGTTCATCTACCAGTACTGCGTAATCAAACGCACGTAGCGCCTGGTCAAACTCATCCAATACAAAATGCTGACGTCCTAATTGATGCCAAGCCACCTCACTATAAGGGTCTTTATCAATATATGTTATCAAAAATTCAACTGCTTCCCTATGTTTCTTCTCCATATCAAAGCAGTACACGACATTGTATAATGACGAATAATCTTCGAGATCTTCTTCCAAACAAGCAATGAAATTTTCTCTGGCATCCGAGAAGTTATTTAAAAATAAATACTCCATCCCTATTAAGGCGTACACATCGGATTTATCATCCGAAAAATCTAAAGCAATTTTCAACTGTATTAGCGCCTCTTTGTGATCATTTGTCTTTGAATAAACAGTTGCTTTTTGAATATAAACTTCTTCATTCGTAGGCTCCATTGCCTGAATGCTATCTAAAATTTCGATGGCAGCGGTGTACTTATTATCAAAAATAAGTATTTCCGCATCTAATAGCTTTAAAGAAACTGCCATCGGGTGTTGTGATAAACCAAGGGTCAAGGCTTTTTTCGCCAAAGCCGATTTTCCTGAGTCGATGTAATATTGTATAATTCCTTCGAATTCTAACGAATCGAAAAAATACACATTATTAGTCTTGAGCATTGACTCAAATTTCTGTAGGGGTTTATTATTTTCTGAATACAAATCCATAGGGTTTCTTTACAGTGCAAAATTAAGCAATCAAGGAAAGAACTCTTCAAAAAAACAAAAATCTTTTTAACAATCTAATTAACAAAAAATATGTATTTTTGTATTCCAAACAACGTTTTGGAACTTATGAGTCAAAAAATACTGCTTAGCGCGAAAGAAATTGATATCATTTTAAATCGATTGGCATGTCAGCTAATCGAAAATCACACTGATTTTTCGGAAACTGTTTTAATAGGAATTCAACCTCGAGGTATTTATTTAGCCGAAAGATTGTGTTACATCTTACAAAACAATTACGAAATAAATGATATTCAACTAGGGCAACTAGACATTACCTTTTATAGAGATGATTTTAGGAGAAGGGAAATCCCTATCGAAGCCAACAAAACAACCATTGATTTTATTGTAGAAAATAAGAATGTCGTCTTTATAGATGATGTCTTATATTCTGGACGTAGCATACGAGCTGCACTTACCGCCATACAATCTTTTGGTCGTCCATTAGAAATAGAACTGTTAGTTCTTATCGACAGGCGATTTAGCCGTCATTTACCCATCCAACCTACTTATTTAGGAAGACAGGTAGATGTCATCAACGAAGAAAAGGTACTAGTACAATGGAAAGAAAAAGACGGAGTAGATGCCGTTTACATACAAAACAAGTAACCATATGAATCAGCTTAGCGTTCAACACCTTTTAGGAATTAAACATTTAAATGCCTCAGATATTGATTTGATTTTCAAAACAGCTGACCATTTTAAAGAAGTTATCAATAGACCTATAAAGAAAGTTCCCTCTCTGCGAGATATAACAATCGCAAACCTCTTTTTTGAAAACAGTACTCGTACCAAATTATCATTTGAACTGGCAGAAAAAAGATTGTCTGCAGATGTGATCAATTTTTCGGCTAGTGGATCTTCTGTTTCCAAAGGAGAAACGTTGATAGATACCGCCAATAACATTTTGTCTATGAAAGTAGATCTGATTGTTATGAGGCATCCCCACGTAGGCGCTTGTGATTTTTTATCAAAAAACGTAGATGCCCGTATTATAAATGCCGGAGACGGAACACATGAACATCCTACACAGGCATTATTAGATTCGTATTCTATCCGGGAAAAGTTAGGTCAAGTAAAAGGAAAAAATGTAGTCATCGTAGGTGATATTTTGCACTCACGTGTAGCTTTATCTAATATTTACGCATTGCAGCTACAAGGGGCGAACGTAAAAGTATGTGGACCCAAATCACTTATACCTAAATATATAGAAAGCCTAGGTGTCCAAGTGGAATCCAATTTAAAAAAAGCACTCGAATGGTGTGATGTAGCCAACATGTTACGAGTTCAAAACGAACGGATGGACATTAATTACTTCCCTTCTACTAGAGAATACACCCAGCTTTTTGGGGTAAACAAAGACTTGTTAGACTCTTTATCAGAAAAAATAGTTATCATGCATCCAGGTCCAATTAACAGAGGTGTAGAAATTACGAGTGATGTTGCAGATTCGGACCAATCCATCATCTTAAATCAAGTAGAAAACGGTGTTGCTGTACGTATGGCAGTCATCTATTTATTGGCACAACAAATTGAAAGATAAAAACTATGAATATCGTTAAAACAGCTTTGCATACAAGTATATCCCCTTGTGAAACCTCTATACAAGAATTCCATTCGGAACTTGTAAAAAAACAAGGCGATTTTAAAAATCAACACTTAATCATTGATCTTTATAAAAAAAATAACGTTACAATTGAAGAATTATTACTATTTTTGGGTATAAGTTCTCAAATAAAAGACAATGGCATGTCTTTTGTAATTGTATCTAAAGAAATATTTATGGATAAACTACCAGAAGAACTGATAGTTGTACCTACATTTATAGAGGCAGAAGATATCTTACAAATGGAAGCCATAGAAAGAGAACTAGGATTTTAAAAATTAGCGTGTATTGATGAAAAAACTACTATTTATAACTTTACTCTTATTCTTAACTGCCCCAGTAATTGCACAGCAACACACTTGGGGAACTAGAGTTGTAAAAAATGTAGTGCCAAAAACACTGACTCTTGTAACGGCCTATCCAAATCCGTTTAGTGTAGCTACCCGTATCAATTTTACCTCAACAGAAAGACAAACAGTTACTTTTACAGTTAAAAACTTGTTAGGAAAAACGGTATATATGGAACGTATAAATGCAAAAAAAGGTCGCAATTATATTCCTTTTAAAAGAGATGACTTACAAAACGGAATGTATATATACTCCTTACAAACAGATACAGAAATCGTTTCAAAAAGACTCGTGATTAGATGAGCATAAACCTAACAATTTTAGGTTGTCACTCTGCCACTCCACGTGTAAACGCACATCCTACTTCGCAATTTTTAAACATTAATAATCGTACTTTCTTAATAGATTGTGGCGAAGGAACGCAAGTACAATTACGTAAATACAAATTGCCTTTCTCTAAAATTCAATGTATTTTTATTTCCCATTTACATGGCGATCATTATTTTGGACTCATAGGCCTTATTTCTACGTTTATGCTACATAAACGAACTCAACAACTACATATCTACGGTCCAAAAGGGATTAAAGAAGTCATTTTATTACAGCTAAAACTCTCCAAAACATGGATTAATTTTGGCTTGTACTTCCACGAATTAACCAGTAAATCTTCTGAATTAATTTATGAAGATGAAAAGGTAGAGGTGCACACCATCCCTTTAAAACATCGCGTTTATACAAACGGTTATCTTTTTAAAGAAAAAGAAGGTCTGCGCAAGATAAACATGGCGAAAATCATTAAAAATGATGAAATAGAAACCTGCGATTATAGAAACCTTCAATTAGGAAAAGATTTTGAAAAGAAGGACGGTAGCTTTCTTAAAAACGAGGAATTAACCTTAGCTCCTACCCCTATAAAGTCCTATGCTTTTTGTAGCGATACGATGTACAATGAAAGCATTGTCCCTATTATTAAAAATTGTGATCTATTGTATCACGAAACTACCTTTTTAAAGGATAAAAAAGAATTGGCAAAAACTACCATGCATGCTACGGCATTTGAAGCGGGAACTATTGCCAAATTAGCCATGGTTAAAAAATTGATTATTGGCCATTTTTCTTCTCGATATCCCAACCTCAACGATTTCAAACAAGAAGCACAAGAGGTATTTGAAAATACAGCACTTGCTGGTGCAGGAAAAGAATTTGTGGTTTAACAACATGCCCTTTTCTTAAAGTAATTGACGTGGCTTATTACTCTTCATATACAATACGATCATTACAAGGCTAAAACAAATCCCAATCGACTAATTACCAGTCAAATACACAAACAGAATCCTTCCTTACAAGTCCAAATCCCAATAATTTAATCTTCTTTAAACTGTTAAAAACACGTTAAAATGTGAATTTTCAGTAACATTCCTTGACTCCCTTAGTCTATTAGTCAAAAGGATTTAAGAACCGTTAAATTTGTTTATTACTTCCTAAAACCAGTACTGGGTTTAGGAAATATCTTTGCAAAACAAAAAAAGCATAAAATCATTACAACTACAAATTACAAAGGACAGCATACGCTTTGATGAAAATAATAACTAGATACAACAACGCAGTGCAGTCTTCAAAACAGATTTCCAACAATACATTTTAAGAAATTACACTAATCAACAATCAAAACAAACATGAAAAAACTACTCATCATTCTAAGCCTATGCTTTATGGTCATCACACCATCACAGGCAAACAACACCATCCCTAAGCAAGGCACTATTTCAGGGAAAGTTATTGACGCTCTTACGAAGGAGTCTTTACCTTATGTAAGTATCATAATTAAGGATGCTCAAAACAAGATCATCACTGGAGGAATAACTGGAGACAACGGTAAATTTAACATTCAAAAAATACCGCTAGGAAAAAACACGATCGAAATTCAATACATCGGATACAAAACTTATAAAAAAATAGTGATCCTAGATAAAAATAGTAGTTCCATTAATCTTGGAACCATTGTTTTAGAAGAATCATCTGCTCAATTGGACGAAATTGTAATCATCGCAGAAACCTCTACAATAACTCAAAAAGTAGATCGTAAAGTAATCAATGTTGGGAAAGACCTTCAATCTGCAGGGACCACCGCTGCCGAATTATTAAACAATGTACAATCGGTGAGTGTAGATTCACAATCGGGGAATATTAGCCTTCGAGGAAATGAAAACGTTCGCATTTTAGTAGACGGAAAACCTACCAATATCTCTGCCGCTCAGTTATTACAACAAATACCTTCCAGTTCTATTAAATCGATAGAACTAATCACCAATCCATCTGCAAAATACAACCCCGAGGGAATGTCCGGAATAATTAATATTGTATTGCACAAAAACGCAAATATTGGTTTTAATGGAAATATCGAATTAGGGCTAACTCATGGTGACAACACACGTACTAATGGTTCTATTAATATGAATTATAAAATTGACAACGTTAATTTTTATATGAACTATGGAGCAAATAGAGGAAAACGTGCTAACCGTGGAGACCTTAGACGATTGGATTTAGAAAGCAGACAAAAATTAAACATGTTGAATGACAACACTTCTGATCTATTAAAACTTGGAGTTGATTATGACATCAACGATAAAAATAGCGTCTCTTTTTACACCACTCAAAATTGGAGTACTGGAATGCTAGAAGTCCTAACAGATAACGTCTACGCCAATGGTGATTTTCCTAATACATTAGAGAAAATGATAAACGATGATAAAGATAAAAGTGAAACCTATAACTTTAATTACAATACAAAATTTAATACCGATGGTCATGAATTGGATTTCGAATTCAATACCTCTACCGCTACTCCAGAAGGCTCACAAGTATATACAGAACGAATTAACCCTCTAAATAAAAAATTAAATTACGAAGTGTTTTCAAATAACAAAAGAAAAAACACCATTGTAAATATAGACTATACCAATCCAATTTCTAAGAACTCAAAAATTGAAATTGGTGCGGAATACAGAACTCAGAACACAAAAAACAGGCGTGACTCTAACCAAGAGCAAGAAAATGCACCAGCATTGGAAATCAATAAATTCACCTATAACAGGGACATCTATTCCTTCTATACAAATTACAATACTAAATGGAATAAATTCAGGTTACAGGTAGGAGCTAGATTAGAACAGTACAATGTAACAGGAGATTTCAATAAAAACGGAATCGCCCAAACACAGTACGAAGATGAAATTTTCAGTGTTTATCCCTCTGCTTTTTTAACCTATAATCCCTCTGAAAAAAATCAATTTCAAGCGAGTTATAGCAGAAGAGTTGACAGACCAGGATTAAATCAAGTAAATCCAAATTTAGAATGGACTACTGCTACCATGGACTCAAGAGGTAACCCCAATTTAAAGCCTCAGTTCACCAATTCTTTTGAAATTAATTACACCAAGCAATTAAAAAAAGGATCCATAACTATCGGTACTTTTTATAGGTTAGTAAACGACAATATCAGTAGAAGTTTAAGTGCTCACCCTACGGAGATAGACAGAGTTGAATTATCTTATAGAAATACAGATGATACGGATGCTTATGGTATTGAAGTTTCTTCTAATTTAAAAATCGCAAAATGGTGGAGAGTAAACGGAAGTTTTGATTTTTACCAAAACAATGAAAACGGTTTAATAGACGGTGAAATAATTGAAATAAAAAATATCCAATGGAACGCTAGATTAAGCCAAAGCTTTACGGCGACTAAAAAACTACGATTCAATGTATTTGCCATGTACCGCGGAGCAGGACAAAGTATCCAGTTTACTACCGAACCAATGTGGATGGTAAACGCAGGTTCTACGTACAAAGTTTTGAAAGGAAAAGGAACGCTAAGTTTACGTTTCAATGATATCTTTAAAGGAATGAAATTCCAGTTCGAAAGTGAAAAACCATATCCTCAAACAGGGAAATTTAACTGGGAAAGTCAAACAGCATATCTAGGTTTTAGCTACCGATTTGGAGGTGGGAAAAACAAAGCAAAAACAAGAAAAAGAAGAGATAATAATGAAAAACAAGGCAGTGGTGGTTTTATGTAAAACCAAGCTCCTTAAATAGGATCGTATAATTATTTGAATTAAACACACTTACGAATGTTAATGACGATGACCACTTTATAATGAAGTGGTCATCGTTTTTTTTATAAGAAATTACTGTTTTCTGAAAAAATAATACCGAATTCCAGTGACATACAATAACACGGGAATTAAGCCCGCAAAAAACACCAATAAACGATGAACAATCCCTAATGATTCACCAATGTGAATGGGATACATTTGACGAAATATTTTATCGGCCAATGTGGCTGTTTCACAGGAAGTTACTTTTATTATTTGGAGTTTAGAATCCGTCATTATATCGGTTGTTTTTCTAAGTCCACTGGAAACCTCCAACTTATTTATATACCTAAATCGGTAATTGTTTTTAGTGTCGGTAGGATAATAAATGGCGCGTAACTTATAGGATTCCGCCATAGAAAGACTCGTTTTTAATAGATCCAAAGTCTCCCCTACTTTAGGCATTAACACCTTAGAACTACTTATTTGTTGAAAATAAGAAATGCCTAAAAAAGCTTTCTTATAAGTTTCGTCAAAAGTAAAATACCCTCCCGTAATGGCAATCAAAAATAGAGGAATAAAAAAATAAATACCCGCAATTCTATGCAAATGAAAATTTACTTTTCTAGCGGTATCTCCTAAAGATAAACTAAGTCCTCGATTCCATCGTTTTTTATAAATACGCCACCACATATAAAACCCAGAGATTAATATCAGCAGGGCAAACAAAAGACTAGAACCACCAATAATATACTTACCGTAACTAGGAATATGCAGGTTTCTATGTAACTTTAATAGCCATTTGAAAAACGCCACACTTTTTGCGTTTGAACCTATAAAATGCCCCGTAGTCGGATGGAAATACTGGATGTCTTTCTCTCCAAATTTAACCGCCATGGTTCGCTGCCCTCGATAAGGCAACAACATTGCTTGGACACTATCCATATGGAGCTCTTGTAGCTTTATTACGGTAGTTAAACTTTCAAGGTAAGGAGTATTCTCTGTAAGGGTTCCTTCCAGTAATTCGCTATTTATAACAGCCGTAATTTCTGGTTCAAAAACATACATGGCGCCAGTAAGTCCCGAAATTGAAGTGATCAATCCTACAGTAAGGCCGACAATTAAATGTGTTTTTTTTATTATTTTCGAGAGTTTCATTTTTATTATTTTTAAGCTGTTTGTATAAGACGGGTACAATACATAATTTTGTTATTTAATCGTTGCTCTCGACACCTTTTTTTTAGATGGTTTTTAGAAAAAAAACAACTAAAAACCACTAGTATTGAGGCTTTTATAGAAATCCAATATTCTCGATACCTTTTTCGGATGTTTTTTCCAAAAAAACCATCCAAAAACTACTCGAATTGACATTTGGTTACCTTGTCCTCATTTCCCGTCACATCGAGTGATTAGGACGGTAGGAGTAATTGTATCGTATTCTATGATTAAAACAAGTAATTATTAACTTATTTTAAAAAATAATTATTACGCATATTTCATGAGGTCAACATACGGCGTTTTTCT
>NVRM01000152.1 GCA_002400885.1 Flavobacteriaceae bacterium | reverse complement strand
TTTTGGAGAAGCAACTGCGGAGCAACTCACGAACACCCCTAAAATAAAATGGGTGAGTAAAAAATGAACGTACAGAGTAAAATTACGTTAATGCTATGCTGTTGCGCTCCTTTTTTTACTCTGGATCCCCGCCTCCGCGAAGATGACGGATGCGCGTGTGAGCAAATGAACGGATATACAAACAATATTACATCTAGAATAGTGATTAAAATCACGTCAATGATAGGCTGTTACGCACTTTTATTGCACACCCAGAAGCAGCAATATAAAAACCAGCTATTGTTATAGCGGATTATTTAGAGAATCATTTATATCAATAATACTATTTGCTACCGCATAAATCACCAAAGCGGCAGTGGATTTCACACCCAATTTTTGACTGATGTTTTTTCGATGCGTTACGACCGTATGAATACTAATAAATAATTCCTCAGCAATTTCTTTTTGAGACTTACCCTGTGCTAACAGACGTAATACATCAATTTCACGATCGCTTAAAGCATTTTCATTGGTCCTGTTATTTTCTAATTTTAATGTCAGGTATTTTTCAATTTCTAAGAGAATCGTATGTTCTGAATCATTTACAAAAACACATGCAGTAAAACCGTTATAAAAATCTCGATCATAAAACGAAGAGATAAGTCCTAGTACATTTACCTCTTTAAAATAAGAAGAAAACCGCGTCCATAAATTCTTAGAATGATTAAACACCAAGGGATTCACAATAATCAAATTAAAAGTAGCCGCTCCTTCCTTTTTTAAAGCTTCCTTAAGCGATGCTTTTTTAACAAAGGTATATGTTGGATTCTTCTGAGAAATAATACTGGCCATACCTTCTCTTATAATACTTGAAGGTTCTATTATTAATATATGAGCTGATTTTTTCACTATTGAGCCATTTGTTTTTCCAAGGTTTCCACCAATGGAATTAAGATATCATCCTCTATCAATGCATGCACCATTAAATCTTTTTCAAATTCAAATAGGGCTATCAAAATTTTTCTACGCATCACACAATCATTTTGTGGTGGTAAATACTGAATTAAAAGTCTTTTTAGATCGTCCAATTTTTCTTCCAAATTATCGTGATGCTCTTTATAGGCTAGCACTGAATAATCATTCTTTTTTTTCGTTGATTTTCCTGGCGCTAGTAAACTTAAAATATAGGGAAAAGCAATCGTGTTTTCATACGAAAAATGTTCATCTACTTCCTTTTTATACTCTTCAAAAAACCGCAGGAGCATCAAATTCTCAGGCTTTTGATTAGATGTAGACATGGAATGTATACTTTTTATGATGGCCGGAAACACCTCTGATGTATAATAGACATGAGACCTGCAGAGATATTGAATAATTTCACGAATATCCAAATCATCGAAAGATGCTTTTGAGAGATAGGAAATATCGTTGTGTAAATTCAATATAAATAAAAAGACTTCCGTATTAACGTTACTTTCTTTACAAATACTTTCAATTGTCTTTTCTTTCACTCCCAATTCTATTGCAAATCTTTCTAAAATTAGAATTAATGAATAATTTGTCAACAGTAGTTCAGACATTTTCATGTCTTTAAGGATTATGCCGTTCATACGCTCCATGAAATAAATAGTTTTACTCTGTAAATTTAGCATAATTGTGACGCTACAGCAACAAAACACCAGTGATTCTTATACCTTTTTATTCGCTGTAAAATATCAGTCCTTCAAAACCTCCTTGAAATCAGATAATTTAGTCCAATAGGCGCATCATTTATTCCTTTTTCAGAAAACACAATACGTCATAAATCATCCTTTCAGAAAATATTAGGTATTAAATCTTATACTTCTCCTTATCTGTAAACAACTACATACGATACTCCCATTTAGGTTCTTTAATCAATCCTGAAAAAACAGTGTCATTTAAACAGTCCTATTAAGACCGCTGTAAAAACTAAAAGCCGAGTGATATTTCTATCACTCGGCTTTTTAATAATTATCTCCGTAAACTATTATCTAGTCAAATATACCCATCCTACATGAGGTTTGGTTTTTCCATCATTAAAGTTAATGACATAGAAGTAGGTTCCATCAGGAACTTTTTTCTCATTGTTTATGGTCATTCTTCCTGTAGAGAATCCATTCCACCATTTTGGTTCTTGATGAATATCACCATTATGTTTGTATTGGTAGACAAGATTTCCGTACCTATTTCTGATTTCGATAGAAAAATTTGGAGCGAATAAAATCATCTGACCTATTTCAAAGGTATCATTCGTTTGGTCATCATTAGGAGTAAATGTATTCGGAATGATAATACTGGATAATCCAGCAACTTCTTCCGTTGCATCCCCAAATTCTCCATTTGCTTGATCTACAAAATCAAGGATTCCATCTCCATCTGAATCTATACCATCTACTACACCATCATTATCTGCATCAATTAAATAGGACAGATTTGGATTGTTAGGTTCTAATACGTCTGCAACACCATTTCCATCGACATCTGGTAAATCATTCGCATCCGTTAAGAGCCCTTGATCATCTACCATTCCATTTCCATCAAGATCACTTAAACCACCTTCAATAATATCATTTATTCCATCATTGTCCGAATCTAAATCTCTGTAATCTGGGACACCTTCTCCGTCCGTATCAGGAACTGTCGCAGTGATTCCTCCATAGTTTGGATCCACCATATCAATAATTCCATTTCCATCTAAATCCGTATAGTTTGCATCTATCATACCATCACCATCAGTATCTAATCCTGAATCAGTTCCTCCTTCTACGAGATCCGAAATTCCATCATTATCAGAATCTACATCTTGGAAATCTGAGATTCCATCTCCATCAGTATCCACTGGAATAAATGTTGGTTCTCCATTATCTACCACAGTTTCTAATTTATCTGCGAATCCGTTTTCACCATATGGACCATCTACTTGACCATCTCCATCTTTATCTAAATCCCCATTATCAGATTCGATAACATCTAGTATTCCGTCATTGTCTGAATCTAAATCCAACCTGTCTGGAATTCCATCGCCATCTGTATCTCCATCACCCTCTACAGAATCCAAAATTCCATCGTTGTCATCATCTAAATCTATACTATCAGGAATTCCATCATAGTCCGTATCAAAGGCATCACCAAATCCATCTTTTCCATCTACTGAATCAATAATTCCATCACCGTCAGTATCCACTCCATCTACAATTCCATCGCCATCTCTATCTAATTCATCTGGCAAGAATGGATTGTTTGGTTCCAATACATCTGGAATACCATCGCCATCTTCGTCTGGTAAATTCGCGTTATCCGCTAATTCTCCATTTGTATCTACCTGGCCATCGCCATCTTCATCCGTTAAACCTCCTTCTTCAATATCATTGATTCCATCATTATCTGAATCTAAATCTCTGTAATCAAGGATTCCGTCTCCGTCTGTATCTGGCGTTGTTGCCGTTTTCCCACCTTGATCAGGATCTACAACATCTGCAATTCCATTACCATCGGCATCTGGATTAGAAGAGTCTATCATTCCGTCTCCATCTGTATCTAAACTAGGATCTGATCCTCCTTCTACTAAGTCAGAAATACCATCATTATCAGAATCTACATCTTGGAAATCCGGTTTCCCATCGCTGTCGGTATCCACTGGAATGAATGTTGGTTCTCCATTATCTACCACAGTTTCTAATTTATCTGCGAATCCGTTTTCACCATATGGACCATCTACTTGACCATCTCCATCTATATCTAAATACCCGTTGTTAGATTCGATAACATCTAAGATTCCATCATTGTCTGAATCTAAATCCAATCTGTCTGGAATACCATCACCATCTGTATCACCATCACCCTCTACAGTATCTAAGATACCATCGTTATCATCATCTAAATCTATACTGTCAGGAATTCCGTCATAGTCCGTATCAAAGGCATCACCAAATCCATCTTTTCCATCTACTGAATCAATAATTCCATCACCATCGGTATCCACTCCATCTACAATTCCATCACCATTTGTATCTAATTCGTCTGGCAAGAATGGATTGTTTGGTTCCAATACATCTGGGATTCCATTACCATCTGTATCTGGTAAATTCGTGTTATCTGCTAACTCACCGGCTGTATCTACTTGACCATCTCCATCTGCATCAGTTAATCCACCTTCTTCCACATCGTTGATTCCATCGTTATCTGAATCTAAATCTAGATAATCAGGAATTCCATCTCCATCTGTATCTGGTCTTGTGGCTGTATTCCCTCCTTTGTTTGGATCTACAACATCTGCAATACCGTCTCCGTCTGTATCTGGATTCGTAGTATCAATTCTACCATCTCCATCTTTATCTAAATCTGGGTCCATTCCTCCTTCAACCAAGTCCGTAATTCCATCATTGTCAGAATCTATATCTTGGAAGTCTGGTATTCCATCTCCATCAGTATCCTTTGGAGTGTAGTTAGGCTTACCTGTTTCTACTCCTTCTTCCACCGCATTTGCATATCCATTTGCACCAACCGCAACATTTACTCTTCCATCACCATCGGTATCTAATGCTTCGTTTCCTGCTTCAACAATATCAAGAATACCATCATTATCTGAATCTAAATCTAAACTATCTGGAATTCCATCTCCATCGGTATCTCCTCCATTGGTCGCTGTTGCATTTTCTACAGTATCTAAAATTCCATCATTATCATCATCTAAGTCAATAATATTTGGGATTCCATCACCATCAGTATCCAATAGACAAGCCATTGCAGGAACTACGACTACTGTATCGTCACAACCTTTAAACTTAACGGTAATAATCAAATCTTGATCTCCAGGAATGTCGCTCACTTTTCCTTCTGAAATAGTACCCACATTTACGGAGATACTAGCTCCAGGAATCGTAATAAAGCTCACTTCATATATTTCAACTGTAGTTGTGCTACAAATAACACCACCAATACTTATTTTTGGTGATTCACATGGATCTAAACAATTCTCTGGACTCGTAACGCTTACACGTACAACACAGGCTCCATTGGTAGCTGTAATTTTCACTATCGTTCCTATAGGAATGTCTTTTACAACATTCGCTGTTAAGTCTATTGTTCCTACTGAACTTGTTATCACAGCTCCTTTAGTTTCGGAATAACTTACACTATAGGTTGCTGAACCTAAACCATCACAAATGGCTTCCCCTACTAATAATGTAGGTAGGTCACAGTCCTGAAGGTTACAATCTACTAATCCTTCCACTAACATTACTGTTTTACAATCTGCATCGTTTGACGCGGTAATTGTAACATCTTCTCCCAATGGAATATTTATAATTTTATTTCCATTTACATCTCCAATATCTGTACTTATAGTTCCTGAACTAAAAGTGAATTCAACACTGTATGTATTCGAAGGACTCGTTGGATCACAACTGATATTACCAATAGTCAATATTGGTTTTTCACAGATTGGACAGTCTGTTGGGGCAGTGATCATTTGAACACTGTCTTCACATCCTGCATAGCTCACTGTGATTTTCATATCCGTTCCGT
>NVRM01000151.1 GCA_002400885.1 Flavobacteriaceae bacterium | reverse complement strand
TTTTCACAGTGCAATTGCTTTGTTCTGTTGCGTACTACAATTCCTTTTTCTAATAATTGCTGGTATCTAAGATTGGCATCATCTACTTTTATCAGTACAAAATTAGCGTCTGTAGGGAATTTCTTTTTGACAATAGATATTTGTTCTAATTCTTGAAGTAGCTGTGTTCTGTTTTTTAAAATTTGAATAATTTCAGTTTGCACGTCATTATAGGCTAATAAACGAGACAAGGCCTTTTCTTGACTTAGTTTATTGATATTATACGGTGGCTTTATACGGTGCAATACCTTGATGATTTCTTCTGACGCATAACAGGTACCCAGCCTAACTCCAGCCATCCCATAAGCTTTAGACAACGTCTGCGTTACAATGACATTGGGAAACTGATTTAACTTTTTCAAAAAACTTGTCTTAGTAGAAAAATCGATATACGCTTCATCTAGCACCACGATCCCGTTAAACCCCACAATTAACGCTTCTATTGCCTCCAATGAAAAAGCATTTCCGGAGGGATTGTTTGGAGAACAAATGAATAGGATTTTATGTGTTTGATCTACCCCTTCTAGCACCTCATCTACAACGATCTCAAAACAATCCGTTAAGGGGATTTCACGAATAGCTACATCATTTAAATTGGCTAAAACTTCATACATCCCATAGGTTGGAGGCAGTGTAATAATGGTGTCTTTTCCAGGATTACAGAACGCTCTAAAAATAAGGTCTAATACCTCATCACTTCCATTCCCTAATAAAATTTGACCTATTTTTAATCCCTTTTGACTTGCCAACACTTCTTTTACTTTTTGCTGATAAGGATCTGGATACCGGTGAACATCAGTTTTAAACGGGCTTTCATTGGCATCTAAAAAAACCAAGGCATCCGCATCCCCTTGAAACTCGTCTCTAGCCGAGGAATAGGCTTTCATATTTCTTACATTTTCTCTGAGTAAATTATGGAGTTTAAACATGGCTTATTTTTTATTTTTTAAACTATTCAATCGCAATGTCACGGCGTTTTTATGAGCAAATAGGCCTTCCGCTTCCGCCATTATTTCAATAGCAGGACCAATTCCTTGAATTCCCTTTTCAGAAATTTTCTGAAATGAAATCGTTTTTTGAAAAGAGTTTAAATTCACCCCTGAATATGCTTTTGTATGCCCATTGGTAGGTAAGGTATGATTGGTACCCGAAGCATAGTCTCCCGCACTTTCTGGCGTATAATTCCCCAAAAACACAGAACCTGCATTTTCGATTCCCTGACAATAAAAATTATTATTCTCCGTACAGATAATAAAGTGTTCTGGTCCATATGCATTAATGAGTTCTAACGCGATTAGATCATTACTGACTAGAATCAATTTAGAATTCTCTATGGATTTTTTTGCTATTTCTTTTCTAGGTAACTTTTCCAATTGTGCATAAACCTCCACGCTAATTTTTTCTAATACCTCTACCGAAGTACTCACACAAATCACCTGGCTATCCACCCCATGCTCCGCTTGACTCAATAAATCGGAAGCGACAAAGGCAGGATTGGCACTTTCGTCGGCCACTACAAGTAACTCGCTAGGACCCGCAGGCATATCTATCGCTACTCCGTATTTAGTCGCCAATTGTTTTGCTACCGTTACATACTGATTTCCTGGGCCGAATATTTTTGAAACTTTAGGAATCGACTCCGTCCCAAAGGTCATTCCTGCAATGGCCTGAATACCTCCCACCTTTAGTACATTACTTACACCACATAATTGCGCCGTATACAAAATAGCAGGATGGATTTTCCCTTCCTTATTTGGAGGAGAACAAAGTACAATGTTTTTACATCCTGCTATTTTCGCAGGACAAACAAGCATTAATACTGTCGAAAACAATGGAGCTGAGCCCCCAGGAATGTATAAACCTACATTGGTAATAGCTCTCTTTTCTTGCCAGCAAAAAACACCTTTTGAAGTCGTGATTCGCTCTCCCTGTATGTCCTGTGCTCTATGGAATTTTTCAATATTCCTTTTCGCTAGACGAATGGCTTCTTTCAGTTCTTGTGAAAGAACTGAAATACTCTCTTCAAATTCATCTTGAGACACAAACATATCGTCTAACTGAACCTTGTCAAACCTATGGGTATAGGAGCACACTGCCTTATCTTTTTTTACCTTCACATTTTCAAAAACCTCAGCAACAATATCTTCAATGTCGGCAACAGATTGTGTAGCACGTTGTAATAATACATTCCAAGTCTCCTTCGCAGGATATTTAATTATTTCCATAATTGTGTTATATTATAAAACCATTTTTTCAATTGGCACCACCAAAATCCCCTCTGCTCCTTCGTCTTTTAAGGAATCAATAACATTCCAAAACGAATCTTTCTCAATAACCGTATGAATAGAACTCCATCCTGCTTCTGCTAAAGGCAAGACCGTAGGACTCCGCATTCCTGGTAATAACTTAATGATGTTCGCTACCTTGTCATTGGGTGCATTCATTAAAATATACTTACTATTTCTACCTTTCAACACCGATTTGATACGGAACTGTAAGGTCGCTAGAATTTCTTTCTTTGCAGCAGTTAGGTTTGAAGAGACCGCTAATACAGCTTCACTCTCCTGCATTTTTTCTACCTCCTTTAAATTATTCTTAAACAACGTACTCCCACTAGAAACAATGTCACAGATTGCATCTGCCAAGCCTATATTGGGGGCTATTTCTACCGAGCCATTGATCACGTGCAACTCAGCCTTCACCCCTTTTTCTGCCAAATACTTTCTTACCGTATTCGGATAAGACGTCGCAATACGCTTTCCTTCCAAATCGCTGATCGTTTTGTAGCTAAAATCTTTAGGTACCGCTAAGGAAACACGACATTTAGAAAAACCAAGTTTCTCTACAATCGTAATTTCATCCCCTTTCTCTACCAATACATTTTCTCCAATAATGGCAATATCTACGACATTGTCACGTAAATATTGCGGAATATCACCGTTCCGTAAATAAAAAACTTCCATAGGGAAATTCCTAGTAGTGGCTTTTAACTGGTCCTTCCCATTGTCTACGGAAATCCCACAATCTTTTAATAATTTTAACGAATCTTCGTTCAAGCGACCCGATTTTTGTACTGCTATTCTTAATTTCTCCATCTAAAATTGGTATAAAAAAAAAGTCCCTCCTGAAATATCAGGAAGGACTTAACTATGTTATTTGTGTTTAATTCACGACATACTTAGCTCACCCGATGTTGGTCAGAAAAAAAGCGATGCGTATGATGAATTAAATTGTACATGTTCTATTTATTGATGGACAAATATATGTTTTTTTATTTTTAACAAACAACTAAATTTTAAAATATTTATGAATTATTTACATGTTTAACAAAAACCTTACGGAATGTACGGTATTTAACAAGTATAGATAGCAGTTTGATAGCTTTATTTTGACATAAAACAAGTTACATCTCTAAGAAACAAATCCAATGTATCCACAAAAAGATTACTAATTATCTCCAATCTCTTGTCTCTTGTCTCTTGTCTCTTGTCTCAAGAAAAATTACCCCACTAAGGTTTCCAAATAATGTTCTTCAATATTATAGGCTTCTTTCAATCCCTTGATTTTTGAGTCAATTTTTGAAATGTCCGATTTTTTAGTTGATTTTGTCCCTACCAACATTACATTTTTACGGGTATGTTCGTTACTGATAAATTCAAATACCATCGTTTGGTAATGATGTTTTTCTAAGACCAATGCTCTGATGGTATCAGTAATCATTTCGAACTGGCGTTCCTTAAAAATACCGTATTTTAACAAAGGACTTTCTTGGCTAATTCCCTTCACTTGCTGACGTACTTGCTTATGACAACAAGGTGCACAAATAATCAATTCTGCATTTGCTACCAATCCTTTATAGATGGCGTCATCCGTAGCAGTATCACAGGCGTGTAAGGCAATTAAGATATCAATTTTACTGTTGTCAAACTCTTGTATTTTCTGTGCAACAAAGTTCAAACCATCAAACCCACATTTATCCGAAATATCATTGCAATAATCCACTAAGTTTTGACGTAACTCTATTCCTGTAACCGACACCGAATATTTTTTGGTATGTACCAGGTAATCATACAAAGCGAAGGTCAAATAACCTTTACCAGACCCCATATCAACAATATTAATATGTTTTGGTAAATGAGCGCTTTTTAACAAGCCTTCTATGATCTCCAAATACTTATTAATTTGACGGTACTTATCGGCCATCTTAGGAATTACCTTATCCTCCGCATCCGTGATCCCTAGATACTGTAAATAAGCGCCCATTTCTGCTCTTTTCTCTTTGGGCTTGTCATGGGTTTCCGGTAACTTATTTTTAAAACTAGCCGCTGTAGAACGGTAGGTGATTTTCTTCTTTTTAGATACAAAAACCAATAAATCTCCACCCAACATAAACAACGTGGCTGTTCTAAAACTTTCCGACAATAAGGTTTCTAATTCTTTGCAAGTCTCTTCATAGGTGTAGTTTTTTACTTGGTCGTTGGTGGTATAATGATAGGTAAACTGAAACATCTCCACTTCTTTAATGCGTACCATTCGGACATACACATTAGGTAATCCATCCCCTTTTCTCACAGGCTTACTCAAGGTCAGTTTTACAAAATCTGAATTATTTAAGCTTTCTTTTATCGTTGTATATAATTGTTCTAATGTTTCCATGCTGCAAAATTACGGATATAATACAATAAGAACTAACAAAGGTTTTTAATTTATAGCGATTCGTAACATAGGTTGCTTCTACTTAATTATACCGAATCTAAAATAACGTCATAGAACTTAAAAAAAACACAGCAACAGTCATCATCTACTTACAATGAAAAAAAGACGAAACCAGTGACAAAAAACACCTTTACCCCTTCTCTTATGAACACGCACAAAGCCACAACATCTGTCTTGAATAAACTTAAAGGGAAATGTTCCAACGGCGTAATGAATATTAGAACTACAATGTCTTCACAATTTGTAATTATTCTAGGACTTTAAAATTAAGAAATAACGATAAACTAAAAATAAAACATTTTTTTATCAAAAAAAAAAGCCCTTTAAAAGGGCTTTTCTAAATATTTTTTTTAATGTTATTTTTCTACAATCCCTTCATTCTCTTCTCATACAAATCTCTGCTTTCTACAATCGTTTGATTTAACTCCTCCATAATTCCAGCCACACGTGACTCTATATTGGACAATCCTGCCTGTATGTCTGAAATTTGACCTAAGGCAACAGCAACTTCTAGAGCTTTTACAATTTCCAAAGCGTCACCATGCAAGACATTTAATTTGTCAATGGCCAAAGAGGTTCTATTTAAGACCTTGAAATAATCGTTTTGTGTTTTATTCAACGCTTTATTCAATTCGTTTTTGGTCTGCTGGTCTTTTAAGCTATTGGTTTGTGTTTTTAAGGCTGCAAATAACTCTTGTGCATTTTGCTTCAATGCTAAATACTCCTTATTTAACTTTTCTGTATTCTTATTTACACGATGCCAATGGGTGTATATTCGTTTGAATTCTTTATCTACATCAGTGGCATTTTTTAAAGCTTGTTCGAAGGCTGTTAATTTTTCTACTCCTGTTTCTACCTTAGCGTCTGTACGTTCTTTTTGACGTTCAAACTTGGCTATTTGATCTTTAAATGCTTCTTTTAATTGCGGTAAATTTTGTTCTCCTCTGTATTTACATGCTGTAATAAATAGGCTAACACACAAAAGGATCGCTAGTGTTTTTTTCATTTTTCTTTTTTAAAACGAAAGTAATTGTTTTATAGAGAACTATGGATGTTTGAAGGTGAAAAAGTTCATTTATCTCAAAAAAAAGGGCTTAAAACCACTAGTATTCATTCTTTTAGATTTTAATAGGAATATCTATACAATTCCCTAGTAATTTTTTCTTTTGAAAACCAACAAGAAACTACTCGATTTGACGAGGACATAG
>NVRM01000017.1 GCA_002400885.1 Flavobacteriaceae bacterium | reverse complement strand
TAAGGTCCTCCTGCTGTTGGAGCCACTCCTTGTAAAACAACCTCCGTAATTGTACAAGTTAATAATTGATCCGATCCTGCATTGGCACTTGGTGCTGTCTTATTTCCTTTGATTTCTGCGGTATCTGATGCCGTACAACCATTMWCTGTATCTKTTATKGTAAGTGTRTAARTWCCTKTTTYAYTTGCTGTWRTWGWAAKWSYACTTGCAGTAAAKCCATYGGGKCCTGWCCATGCATAANNGTANKRYSYTCCTRCTGTTGGWGCYWCTCCTTKTAAARYAACCTCYGTAATTGYACAAGTTAATAAYTGATCYGATCCTGCATTGGCAATTGGTGCYGTTTTATTTTCWKTGATTTCTGCGGTATCTGATGCCGTACARCCATTCACTGTATCTTTTATTGTCARTGTRTARRTWCCTTTTTYAYTTGCTGTAGCWGAAANSMSWWCTKSYRKWAAATCNATTGGGKCCTGTCCATGCATAASWRTAMGTTCCKGMTWCTGYTGGARCCWCTCCTTKTAAAGTAACCTSKGTAATTGCACARGTTAATAACTGATCYRATCCTGCATTGGCAATTGGKWYTGTMWTATTTTCTCCTACGGTAATTGAATCTATAGAAAAACACCCTGTTGCAGTAATTATTACTTTCAAATTATATTGTCCAGGTTCGGATACTTCAATCAAAGAAGTACTTGCGGTAAATGCATTCGGCCCAGTCCACTCATAGCTCAAAACACCATTTGAAGAAGATGACTTACTCGCATTCAATTTTACCGTCAAATTAGAACATGTAAGTACATTATTTAGGCTAGTTTCATAATCTGAAACGGCTATAGGTTTCTCATAAACCGATACTTTTATTTGTTTTTTAAGACTTTCACAACCACTAACATTTGTACTCGTAACATAATACAGCGCACTTCCAGCGGAACTAGTGTTTGGAGTTGGTGCCTGTGCTAATAGTACTCCCGATTGATCATACCATTTTAAACGCTCCCCATTTGCACTTAGTAAAGAAGCGGTATCATTTAAACAATAGGAAATATTTGAATCTAAAACTACAGGTAAGTCTGGTGCTGTTATAATCGCTACAATCGGTTTATCTGACAATATAGCTTCACAATTAGAGTTTGATATCAATACATTAAATGTACTTGTTAGTGTTAAATTTTCGACACTAAAACTAAGATCACTTCCATTCCCTTGTAAAGGGATTCCAACAACACTACCATCTATATCATTTCTTAATGTATACCAAAAAGAACTGTTCGTATTTTTTACAATTACTGTGGCCGTTTCACGCTCACAAACAGTATCTCCTAATACAACAGAAGAAACTTCCGGAATTGATTTTACAGTAATTATTACTTTTGTTTTCAATACAATGGACGCTGAGCTGACAACATTTACAGCCAACAAACTATAAGTAGAAGTTTCAGTAGGTTCTACACTAAAACTAATGTCAAAACTAGTTCCATTTACAGCTAGTAATACGATCGTGGTATCATTCTCATTTCTGAGTTCGTATCGAACACCTATCTCAGATAATTTAACAGTTATAATACTAGTTTCACCCAAACAAATGGTGTTATCTCCTGTTACAACAAGCGTGTCTTTTGGTAATTCATGTACTGACAACTTAAAAACATCACTATATAATCCCAAACAAATATTACTAGTACTTGTTACATAGCTTCTAAATTCATATTGACCAAAAGAAAACGGTGTGTTTACGATACGAGGGTTCAATGTATTTATATCCTGAAAATTACTTGCAATTGAACTTCCTACAATTACTATCCATTCATCATCAACAGTCGCTCTATATTCCCAAGAAAACACTAATGTTTCATTTCCTGACAATTGAAGACCTGACATTTGAACCGTATCCAATTCATTAACCTCTATATTTACAGATTGATTTACTATGGACGTAGGGCCATTAGAAGATGTTGAATTTGATAAACTTTCATATCCGCTTACATCTGCTGGATAAAGAAGATCTTTAATCCCTCCATTTACTTCTACACTTGATTCCCCCTCTAATTTCCCGCCGTAGGTCCCATCATTATTTGGATCTGTGGATAGGTCATTATAAGCTTCGTTAGCATCTGTACATCCATCATTATCCGAATCTATATTTAAGGAGTTTAATACTCCTTCTAGGTTTGTTCCTGTCTCGTGAACATCAAGTATCCCATCATTATCATCATCAATATCAGTTATATCTGGTACTCCATCATTATCAAAATCATCAAGTATTCTAATATTTATAATTACTTTTATAGGGATACTTTCTACACAACCATCGGGTGTTTGTGTAGCATAAAACTCGGTAGAATCAGAAATTACTGTATTTTCAGATACTGGGACTAAACCTTCGGGGTCGCTGTACCATTTAATATTAGCTCCATTTTCTATGCGTATTTCCGCCAATGTATGTGCTGTCCCTAAAAAAGATTGGGGACTTGTAATTACGGGAACTTTGGTTTGTTCAACAATCAGCTCCAGTGCAGAAACATCGGAACAACCTGTCGTAGTATCTTCTACTTTTGCATATACAATGGTATGGTCCGTAATTGTAGCATACCTATCAACTAACGGATCTCCTAAAGTTTCTATATTTGAATAATAACTAATTGTTACCTCACTTAAATCTGCTGTGTAAATTTGACTATTTGCATCAGAAAGTGTAAAAACACCTCCTAATTCCGTTAGCGTATTTGAATCACATTGTTTGAGGCTAGCATTGCTGATATTTGGAAGCGCTTTCACAACAATTAACACCTCATCAGAATCCTCTCCACACCCACCAAGCCCTTTCACATACCATTGTAATTTATAGGTTCCTGGGACTCTTAAATTATTAATGGATGTTTTTGGATCATTAGGTGCATTAATAGATAATGCCGCTCCTAATGGCTCTTCAATTACCGACCATTTTCCGATAGCATTCAATGGGAATTTGGCATTCATAACTGGTTGATCCAAGGCACAAATTAGTAGATCTAATCCTGCATCTGCAGAAATATTATCTTCAAAAAGCTGTACTTTTACAATATCCTTTATGATACTACAATTATTCTCATAGACCCATTCAAAAACGTAAATACCCGCAAAAAACTTACCCGTAACATCACTATTAGGAGAATTAATATCCGATAAGGAAATTGAATGTATTTTGGGTGCAGATGCAATATTCCAATAGGCATTATTCACAGTACCGTCCGAAGGAAAAGCATTCCCATTTAATGTGATTTTATTTCCTAAATCTACTAAATCTGACAAACACAAGGAACGATCTACCCCTGCGTTAGGACCTGCACTAATGGCTCCAGTTACCTGTACGTTAATCAATACGCTGTTTTCTTCTAAACATCCAATTTCAGAAGGGTTTGCTGTAAATTTAAACGTAAAACCTCCTATTATTAAACCTTCAACAGCAGCATTTACACTCCCTATTCCCTGATTGATATTTAATGCTGAATAATCCTCTATATTACTTCCATTGGGCCCTGAAAACAATGTCCATTCCCCATCTATCTGACTCGGTTGGGCTGTAAGTATCGCATTGGCAAAATTGGCACCGTTTGCAATACAAATTTTTTGATCATCACCCGTAAAAACTTGCGTATCTACCGTAATTACAACATCGTCCTTTTGTATATCACAAGCCGAACTATTGGTAACACTCCATCTTAAATTATACGTTCCAGAGGTAAGACTAGAAATATGAGCATTCGGATCTGAAACATCACTAAAAATAGGAGTTCCTACCGTATCGTCAAGAATAGACCATACCCCTATTTCTCCATCAACTAATGGACTTCCTTGTAACTGATAGGTATTTAGAGTATGACAAACAAAAGCGTCCTCACCTGCATTTACCGTATTAATTTCTGCACCAACTCTAATATTAACTATATCTGAAATAATAGTACATCCTTCAAAACTTAACAGGTATTTAAATGTATAATTTCCAGGTACTAAATTAGAAACATTTGCGGTTAAACTGCTAGGATCATCAATTTCGAAACCTACTATTCCTGATACTAACAACCAAGTTCCACTTTGATAATCTGACACATTACTCGTGGCAGAGAATTGAAAACTAGTTCCACAAAATTCTAAATCCTCTCCCGCATCTAGAATAACTCCATCTGGGTTATGGCTAATCGAAATATTTACAACATCTTCCGTTTCACAAAAGGCTCCTTCCTTTTCCAGTTTCCATGTAAACTCATAATTCATAGAGTTCATATTCGACACGGTAACTTTGGATAATGGATCATTAATATCGGCTATCAATACATTTTCGCCAAGATCTACAAACCATATTCCTTGATGGCTTTCTGGCCTATTACCTTGTAAATAAAACACCGTATCTCCATTTGCTTCTTTTTCGACACATTGGTCTGGTCCAGCATCAGCCTGAGTTCCAATATCTCTAACCCCTGTCGTAAGTATAAAAGAAGAAGAAGCAGGTGTTCCACAATTAAAAACGGCTTCGTTTTCTACGGTCCACGTAAAGGTATATGCGTTTTCAGGAACACTTAAGCCCGTCACAATTGCTTTAGGATCGGTCGTATCAGAAAAACTAACATCTGCAGAAGGACTCACGGTCCATTCACCAATTTGTCCATCTGAAATTTCTGCATCCAAAGTTATAGTTTCGTTAATACATACACTTTTATCCACACCTGCATAGGGAGGTTCTGGATCCTTTACTACCAGTACCTCCATATCCGCAAATTTCTCCTCACATCCAGGACCACTATTTACGGTATACCTAAATACATACGTCCCTTTCTCCGAAAAACCCGTTACAAGGGACTCCCTATTGTTCTTGTTTTCGATAGTTGCTAACACTGGACCAGACACTTGCGACCAATTTATAGCTACATTAGCAACTACATTTGTTCCAAATAAAAAGATTTCATTTCCTAATAAATTTGCGGTTGAATCTAGGCACGTAATTATTTGTTTTTCTCCTAAAATAGGATTTTCTATTTTTGCACTTACAAAAATAGTTACATTTTCAACGGCTGCGTCACATGCGGTATTTAATGTGGCTTTGTCATTACTATTTTTAATTTCCAAAACATACACTCCTATGGCAAGTTCTTTTAATGAAATCTTCCCTGTTTTTGCCGTAGTATTTCTAGCACTATAAAGTGTTTTTGTTGGAAAACCGCTAGGACCTGATAAAAACTTATACGTAATTGCTGTACCTGCTCTATAATTAAATTCTATTGTAGTATCACTTATTCCACAGGCAAGTATTTGGATACCATCCGCTACATTTGATAAATCTAATTCTGGTGACTCATTAAAATACACTTCCACATTCTTTGAAGAAACACATCCAAATTCATTACTTATACTGTACTTAAACACATACTTCGGAATAGCTCCATTCAAACCTCTT
The DNA here is from genome assembly GCA_002400885.1 of Flavobacteriaceae bacterium. Lineage (GTDB taxonomy): Bacteria > Bacteroidota > Bacteroidia > Flavobacteriales > Flavobacteriaceae. The sequence continues at coordinate 29,740 of NVRM01000017.1, read as the reverse complement.
ACAATCGTATTTCCTGTAGTAGGATGATCAATGGTTATAGTTGGAATTTCATTTACTGGAGACTTCAATTCCCATAGAGCTTCTTCTCCTTTAAGCAAAGGCTCCGTTGCCTCTAAAACAACTTCCGTTACACTAAAATCACAAAGGAAGATTTTTGAATTGGGAACATTAATAACAGATACGGATTGGCTAGCCGGCAATACTGAAATATTAACTTCGTCCGATCCATTTATACAGACTCCTATTACAGTCCATCTAAAAACATATTCACCTTCTATTAAGTTAGAAAAAGTGGCTCTATTCACATAAACATTACTGATTCTTGGTGTATTGGGGCCTGAAACAAAACTCCACCTTCCTTGTCCCCCAACAGAAGGTATTGATGCATTCGCCTTAAAAGTTGTGGTGGTAGTATAACAACCAATCGTAGTGTCCACACCTGCATTTACAGGTTGTCCCGCAGAATTTTGAATTTTAACTCTAATTTTTGAAACACATGAATTATTAGAAGGATTGCTAATTATATAATCATAAATCACATAACTCAATTTTGGATAAACACCTAAATTAATAGTAAGCTGATCTCCACTATGAGTATGAACTATTTGATTTGCACTAAACTTTTTAACCAATACCCATTCACCAATTTCACCCGTTACTTTCCCTCCATTTCCTGTAATACTAATAACATCATTAAAACAACCGATATAACTATAATATTTTGAATAATCAGGATCCAAGGTAACCCTATCTGCTAAGTATGGAGCCCAGTCTTTATTTGGAGTCGTAATTTCTACAAAAGAAGGATTGTCGAAATCTTCGCTAACATCCGCTAAGGTATTATCCAATACTTTAATTTTAACAATATCGGAAGCTTCTTTTTCGTCCCCTTCACAGCTGTATTTTAATCTAAAATGATATGTCCCTGCTGGCACCAAACCCGTATTATCAGCCGAAGTAATGTCTGATTTAAGGTCAAACTCATTATAATTAATGGCGGGAGGAAAATCACTAGTTACTTCAATAGAATTATCGTTAGGATCTAATCGTACCCAACGCGCATCACTATAAGCACCCGTTAATCCAGCTCTAAAAAACAAGGACTGAGTACTACAAACAACACGTTCTCCTTCTTCTCCAATATTAACACCACATTGTGCATTTAAAAATGAAGTAAAAAAACTCACAAAGCAAATATATGCTCCTATAGTTAATCTCTTAATCATATAAATATTTTACATACTTAATAGTAAAATTATTGTTTTAACAATGACTAAAAATAAAAAGGGAAATACATTTTCTTGGAGAAAGAAAAACTTTAAATTGTTAAATTCTATTTTTCTAAAAAGCTAATTATTAACACAAAGATACCATTTAACAAGTGAAAAGATCCGTTTACTTTATTTAATTTAATCTATCGTTACTTCATTCTGAAGTAAATGAATCCTATAATAAAAAAACACGCCAAAACGAATAACAATATATATATATAAAACATTGCTGAAAAATTATAGATTTAATATCTCTATAATTCCTTTTATTGCGAAATCAAGAATTCTCATCGTCTTTTTATTCTATAAGAACAAAATGGTTCAAATACCCCCTATCAAAGAACCTTCTGTCTTCCAATTCCATTCTCCTCTTAAGTAACTTGCATAAAAATAAATTAATTCCGATGAAATGAATTTAAAGGAAACCAATACAGTACAATACATACTCCGAATTGCCATCAGTTGTACCTACATAGGTCACGGCATGTTTGCAATTCTCGGCTATCAATCTTGGTATCGCTATTTACAAGTCGTAGGTTTCCCCATGGAAACAGCCAAATCAATGGTTATTGGAATTGGATATTTAGATATTTTAGTGGCTTTATTCATTTTAATAAAACCTAACAAATACATACTGGCTTGGGCAGCTATTTGGGCCTTTGCTACAGCCTTTGTGCGTCCATTTGCAGGAGAACCCATTTGGGCATTTGTAGAACGTGCTGCGAATTGGGGCGCTCCTCTAGTCTTATTATTGATTTTGAAAAACAAATCAAATTAAGAATAAATAAAAATTTACAAACGATGTAATGAACAGAAAACCAATTAAGTAATTCATAAGAACTTTTACTAGAACACTAAAACATAGTGAATTACAAAAAATACAATCGATTGTATTTTTAATGGTTTTTTTATACCTTTACACTTTTAAAATCATAAACACCGAGTTTACACTCAACACTAATCATACATAAAATGAAAAAAGTAGTAACATTTGGAGAGATCATGTTAAGATTATCTCCTCAAGGATTTTTAAGATTTTCCCAAGCCAACAACTTTGATGTTGTTTATGGAGGAGGAGAATCGAATGTAGCAGTTTCATTAGCAAACTATGGAGTTCCTGTAGATTTCATTACACGCTTACCTAAGAACGATATAGGAAAATGTGCGATGATGGAAATGAGAAAACAAGGTGTAAATGTAGACAAGATTATCTATGGAGGAGACCGCTTAGGGATTTACTTTTTAGAAACTGGAGCAGTATCAAGAGGTTCTAAAGTAGTCTATGATCGTGCCCATTCTTCCATTGCAGAAATTCAACCAGGAATGATCGATTGGAAAGTAGCTTTTGAAGGGGTAGAATGGTTCCATTGGACGGGAATTACCCCTGCCATCTCACAAGGAGCAGCAGATGTTTGTTTAGAAGCTGTAAAAGTAGCTAGTAGTATGGGAATTACCATTTCTACCGACTTAAATTACCGTGCCAAATTATGGAATTACGGAGGAGACAGAGAAGCTATTATGACCGCATTAACCTCATATTGTGATGTTATTTTAGGAAATGAAGAAGATGCAGAAAAACATTTCAATATCAAGCCAGAAGGGTTGGACATTACCACCCAAGGACATGATGTAAAGGCAGAAGCTTTTTTATCAGTTTGTAAACAAATGATGCGCAAATTCCCAAAAGCAACGAAGGTTATTACGACACTTCGCGGATCTATCTCTGCATCACACAATACATGGGCAGGTGTTTTATATGATGGAACCAAAATGTTAGAAACCAGACAGTATCAAATTACAGATATCGTAGACCGTGTAGGTGGTGGAGATTCATTTATGGGAGGATTAATTTACGGATTATTAAAATATCCTGAAGACGACCAAAACGCATTGGATTTTGCCGTAGCAGCTTCTTGTTTAAAACACACTATTAAAGGAGATGCCAACTTGGTAACCGTAGAAGAAGTAGAAAAATTAATGGGAGGAGACGCTTCAGGAAGAGTCGCTCGCTAATCACAATAATCATTAGTATTAGTACAAGGAGGGCTGTTAAATAATTTTATTTACAGCACTCCTTTAATAAAAAACAATATAAAATGGCACAATTTACACGTATAGAAGTTGCAACAGTAATGAAAGAAACAGGGATGATTCCTTTGTTCTTTAGCAGCGACATTGAACTGAGTAAAAAAGTATTAAAAGCTTGTTACGATGGAGGAGCAAGATTGATGGAATTTACCGCAAGAGGAGATTTTGCACATGAAGTTTTTGGTGAATTAACCAAATATGCCATCGCAGAATTACCAGGAATGATTATGGGAGTGGGATCTGTAACAGATGCAGGAGCTGCCTCATTATATATGGCTTTGGGTGCAAACTTTATTGTAACACCTGTATTAAGAGAAGACATAGCCCTAGCATGTAACCGCCGTAAAGTATTGTGGTCTCCTGGTTGTGGAACACTTACAGAAATTACAAGAGCCGAAGAATTAGGATGTGAAATCATCAAATTATTCCCTGGAGATATTTACGGACCTCAATTTGTAAAAGGAATTAAAGGCCCTCAACCTTGGACTAACATTATGCCTACAGGAGGTGTATCACCTACAAAAGAAAACTTAGCAGCATGGTTTGGTGCCGGAGTTACTTGTGTAGGAATGGGATCACAATTAATTTCTAAGGAAATTATTGCCAATCAAGATTATGCATTGTTAGCAAAAAACGTTGCAAAAGCCTTAGAAATTATAAAGACCGTTAGAAAATAAATAACCCTTCGCTTTCCCTAAGCGATAAAATCAATTACAATGAGTACATTAAACATAAGTAAGCCGGCTGGGAATTACAGATACCGTATCCTTGCCATGCTATTTTTAGCTACGACCATTAATTATATGGACCGTAGTATTATGGGAATTTTAGGCCCAACACTACAAGAAAAATTTAACTGGACCAATGCCGATTACGGGTATATTAACATGGCTTTTAAAGCAGCCTATGCCATTGGTATGATTACCATGGGTAGTATCATTGATCGATTCGGCACCCGGTTTGGATACACCTTATCTATTATTATCTGGTCAATTTTCGGAATGTTGCACGCTGCAGTTAGACCCGCATTTGCATTCATCGGATTTATGGCTGCACGTTTTGGACTTGGATTTGGAGAAGCAGGAAACTTTCCGGCAGCAGTAAAAACAGTGGCAGAATGGTTCCCTAAAAAAGACCGTGCTTTTGCTACAGGTATTTTTAATGCAGGTTCCAATATTGGAGCAGTCTTAGCACCACTTCTTATTCCATTGGTAGTTTCTAGTAATGGAGATAACTGGCAGTATGCCTTTTTAATGACAGGTTTTTTTAGTATGATTTGGGTTGTATTATGGTTAAGAACCTATCGCAAACCAGAGGAACACCCAAAGGTTACTCCGGAAGAATTGGCGTATATCAACCAAGACTCTCAACCACAAGACCCTACAGTAAAACAAGAGAAATTATCGTGGTCTAAAGTACTTCCATTACGTCAAACTTGGGCATTTGCTGTGGGTAAGATTACGGATGCAGTATGGTTTTTCTTTATGTTTTGGAGTGGTATCTTTTTCAAACAACAGTTTGGATTAGACAGTATGAAAGAACTTGGAGGGGCTTTAGTAGTAATCTACGTAGTTGCCGATATCGGAAGTATTGGTGGAGGATACCTTTCAAAAATATTTATAGACAAAGGATGGAGTTTAAATGCTGCACGTAAAATGTCTTTATTAATCTGTGCTTTATGTATTGCCCCAGTTTCATTAGCCGCCTTAACAGATAATGTATGGGTTGCTGTTGGATTGATTGCATTGGCTTCTGGTGGACACCAAGCTTGGTCTGCCAACTTATTTACCCTTGTCTCTGACGTTATGCCTAAAAAAGCCATTGCCTCAGTTGTAGGAATTGGAGGTATGGTGGGAGCTATTGCTGGTATGGTAGTGGATTTTGTATTGGGTAATGGACTAGATGCTAGTGGAAATTCATTCTACTTTTGGATGTTCTTAGTGGCTGGACTTTTATACTTAGTCATCTTACTTATCATACACTTATTATTACCAAACCTAGAAGGTGTAGACGAAAACTTAGAACCAATTACAAAAATTAAATAAATAAACCTACATTGCAAATCACATGGAAATCTCGTATTTTCATGTGATTTTTTTTATCATTTTTTTAGAGTTAAAACTTATGAAAACATACAACGTAGCACATATCGCATCAACAAACATTATTTTATCTGGTAAAGGTGATGATGTACAGTGGGACAAAGCAACTGAAATGACAGATTTTTGTTCTCCCTGGGATGATGCTCCTATTAAACAAATAGCATTTAAAGCACTCTGGAGTGAAAGCCACCTATATCTTAAATTCCAAGTAGAAGATTCTCAAATACATCTGAACGATAGTAAGAGCACTATCTGCACAGAAACCATTGGAGAATCAGACAGAGTAGAATTGTTTTTTAGAAGTAACGACCAATTGAACCCTTATTATTGTTTGGAAATTGACCCGAGTCCGAGAGTCATGGATTTCAAAGCCAAGCCTAATAATGACTTTGATTTTAACTGGCAATGGCCCTCAGAAGAGCTATCAGTAAAATCTCATATCTCAAAAACTCATTTTACCGTAGAAATAGCCCTAAGCTTAAAGTCTCTAAAAGCCTTAGATCTCTTAAAAAACAATGTGATTGAAACAGGAATTTACCGTGCAAAATATAATAAACAAGCGAACGGAACTTACGAACCTACATGGATTCCATGGGTAAACCCACAGACAGAAACTCCTAATTTCCATATTGCAAGTTCTTTTGGAAAACTCGTATTTGTAAAATAACTACACCAAATATCCATCCACACTCTCTGCATTTACAATTACAATAGGTAATAATACTTCAGAAGGAATGGGTTTATCGAACAAGAAATATTCGGCTAAATAATTCAATGCCAATGTTACTTGTTCTTTTGGCTTTTGGTTGATTAAGAAATTTACCCCTCCATTTTTTAAATAATGGACATTTTTATCGACCAAGTCATAGCCTACAATTAATTGCCTTTGCTTTCTATCTTTGATGGCATCCGCCACTAAATGTGATTTAGAGATCGTGACAAACATCGCTTCTAAGTTTTCGTTCTCATCTAAAAATTCCAATAAGGTAGCTTTGAATTTCACCGGGTCTTTATGCGAAATACTTAAGGTTGATATTTGATAATTATCAGATTTTAATCCTGAAAAATAATTTCGAAATCCTTTTTCTTTTTCTTGTAAGTGGGTGGCATTCCTGGATTCTTCATCAATATGAATGATTCCTATATGTCCTTTTTTAAGGAGCATGTGTAACAAATTTGCCGCTACTCTCCCACTCTGATATAAGTCCTGACCAATAAAATTATGTACATAATCAGAGGCAATAAAGTTGTTGAAAATAGAGACTTTAATTCCTGCCTCATAACATTCCTTTACAATCACATGGGCTTCTTTAGCAAAAATAGGAACAGTTAGAATCGCATCTGGTTGAAGTGCAATCATTCCTCTTGCTGTTTCCAAAAAAGACGCGGTACTCGCAGGGTCAAAAAAGTAATTTTCTACTTTAATTCCAAAGCCTTTATAGGCATCCTCAAACTCTTGAATTCCATCCTTACAAGGTAACCAAAAGGAATCTTTCCCTACATTGGGTATCAATACAAACAATTTAAAAACTTTATTAATTCGTAAGTTTTTAGCCATAGGATTAGGCTGATAATCAATTTCATCCAATACATTATTGACTTTCACCAATGCTGTTTCTGAAACTTTACCTCGTTTGTGCAACACTCTATCCACAGTACCTTTAGATACTCCAGCCAATGCAGCAATGTCTTTTATTGTATATTTTTTATCCATTAATCAGTATAAAGATCTTCTATATCCCCTTAAATCTGCTTTCTTATTCGAGCGGTCAAATTTAAACTTTTATTTGTTGTTGTACAATGCTATTTATCAACATTTAAAACCCATTCAAGTATTGCATTGTTTTAAAGAAAAAAGGATTAAAACACAGACTCTCCCTCACATTACACACTGACAATAACCTTTTTAGATCAATAAAAGAAATAATTAGTTGTTTTTATTATAGAAAAAACCGCTGTAAAATCATGCTCTTTAGGGTTTGAATGTAACCTCTCTCACTAGTAACGCCGTCTTGAACACCTCAAATTCTGTATGAATATTCAAAACACAAAAGGAATTATCTCACTGTATTTTTTACACCTACTCTAAGCCCCTTGGATAGCTCCTCTTTTGAGCCTTTACAATACAAGTAAAATACTAGCTACAAAAACATCTACATTTCTACCCTTTGTGAGTTTCACATCTATACTAGTTCCTGAAAAAAATTGTCAGATACTCTCAATCCATCATTTTGAATCGCAAGGTCATCTTTCAATATCGTTTACTCCTCATGTGACACAAGCATACAAACAATTAATTCCTACCATCTAAAAAGCACATATTACAGTTCACAAAGACACAAAATTCTACTAAAATTATAAAAGTGTGCTCGAAAACACCTTTATGTGTGCTCGAGAACACTTTTTTCGTGTGTTCGAGCACATTTTCGCCGAAAAACTTTTGTAAATCCAATAATCCTGTCTAATTTAGCGGAACCAAGTAGGGAGAGCTCACAGTTATCCATACATAATAAAACCTCAATCAACTAAAAATGAACACTATAAAACCAACCCTAGTTATCTTAGCGGCCGGAATCGGAAGCAGGTATGGAGGCTTAAAACAATTGGATAGTTTTACTCCAGAAGGAGATACTATTTTAGATTTTTCAATTTATGATGCCTTGCAAGCAGGATTCGGAAAATTTGTATTTATTATCAGAAAAAACATTGAAGCTGATTTCAAAGCTATTTTTGATAAAAAGCTAATAGGAAAAGCAGAAGTTGCCTATGTATTCCAAGAAACGGAAAACATACCTGAAAAATTCAAGCCTAACAAAAGAGAAAAACCTTGGGGAACAGGACATGCTTTGTTAATGGCAAAAGAAGTGGTTCACGAAAATTTCGCCATCATTAATGCAGATGATTTTTACGGGAGAGAAGCTTTTGAAATCATGGCAAAATCCTTACAGGAAACGCCACAAGATTCCACTCAGTTTAATATGATTGCTTATCAATTAAAAAACACCATTTCAGAACATGGTTTTGTATCTCGGGGTGAATGTGTCGTAAATAAGGAAGGCTTATTAACAGATGTAACGGAACGCACACATATAGAAAAAATAGCTTCTGAATTATTTCGTAAAGATGAAAATGGAGAACTTATTCCAATAGATGAAAACACCATTGTTTCCATGAACTTTTGGGGATTCACTCATAAATGTTTTGACTATGCCGAAACATTATTTGAAAACTTTTTAGAAAAAAATCACGACGCCCCAAAATCTGAGTTCTTTATTCCTTTAATCGTAAACGAAATGATCAAAGAAAAAAAGGCCAGCGTACAGGTGTTAAAATCTTCTTCCCTATGGTTTGGAGTCACTTATAAAGAAGACAAAGCCGTGGTACAATCGGCTATTGAAACATTGAAAAATCACAAAATTTATCCAATAAATCTTTGGTAATATGATACTAGATCACTTAAAATCAATATTCACTAATTTTGACAAATCAGATGCTGTTGCTTCTTATAAAGAATTAGCCTCTGGTCATATTAATGACACTTATTTAATTAAAACCGAAAAAGAAGTTTCTTATATTTTACAACGTATCAACCACGGTGTATTTAAGGATGTTCCCGGCTTAATTTCTAATAAAACACATGTAAGTCAGCATTTATTAAAAAAAATGAATCACTTACCAGCTGCAGAGCTCAAACGTCGCGTATTGTCATTTTTACCAGCCTCTACCGGTTTGTATTATCACTTAGATGCCGACAAAAATTACTGGAATGTGATGATTTATATTCATGACAGCATCACTTATGAAGCCGTAACAGATGAAAACGTAGCCTATGAAGGCGGAAAATTAATCGGTAATTTTTTAAACCTAACGGATGATTTTGACGCAGCTGTCTTGATAGATGTGATTCCTAAGTTTCACGACATGTCCTTCCGTTTTGAGCAATTTAACGATGCCTTAAAAAACGCCTCTGAAGAACGCTTATCTCAAGCCCAACAATATATTGACATTGTAGATGACCTAAAAGAGGAAATGCACATTATCCAATATTTAAAGGAAGCTGGAAAAATAAAAACACGTGTTACACATAATGACACCAAAATTTCTAACATTCTTTTTGATCAAGAAAACAAAGGTTTGTGTGTCATAGATACCGACACGGTGATGCCTGGAATTGTACATTACGATTTTGGAGATGCCATCCGTACTATTTGTAATACAGCCAATGAGGATGAGAAAAATTTAGACTTGGTAAACTTTAATATCACTTATTATAAAGCCTATGTAAAAGGGTTTTTAGGAGAAACCAAAGACACATTGTCTCAAGTCGAAATAGACCATTTACCCTTAGGTGCAAAAACCATGATATTTATTATGGCCTTACGCTTTCTAACGGACTTTTTAAATGATGATGTATACTATAAAACAAAATATACGATGCACAATTTAGACCGTGCAAAAAATCAATTCAAATTGATAGAAAGTTTAACCCAACAATATGATGCTATGACAATCAACGCGTCTACGGTAAATTAATAAAACCACTTATTATGTCAACAACAACCAACAACCCAGCAGGTAAAAATAATACGCTTGTACCAATACTTATTATTGCCGGATTATTCTTTATTTTTGGATTTATAACATGGATAAACGGTGCCTTAATTCCGTTTATGAAAACCATTAACGAATTAACCGATGCACAATCTTACTTAGTGGCCTCGGCCTCTTATATTTCGTTTGTGGTAATGGCACTACCCGCTTCTTATATCTTAGGGAAAATAGGCTATAAAAAAGGGATGTCATTGGGATTATTTATCATGGCTATCGGAGCTTTAGTATTTATTCCCGCTGCAGAATCTAGAACTTACTGGTTGTTTTTAATCGCTATTTTCATCCAAGGATTAGGGATGACGATTTTACAAACTGCGTCTAACCCTTACATTACTATTTTAGGCCCAATGAAAAGTGCGGCCAAGCGTATTGCCATTATGGGAATTGCTAATAAAGTAGCTGGTGCCCTAGGATCTTTAATATTTGGAGCCTTGTTACTTTCAGGTATTGATGATGTGAAAGAAAAATTAGCACATGTATCTGACACAGAAAAAGCCACCATGTTAGATGGAATGGCAGACAGTGTTTTTACACCATATTTAGTCATGGCAGCAGTATTATTTGTATTGGCTTTACTTATTAGAAAAGCACCATTACCGGATGTAGAAGCAGCCCCTTTAGAAACTGAAGGAACAGGAGACGTAAGTACTAAAACCATCTTCCAATTCCCACATTTATGGTTAGGTGTATTGACCTTATTTGTATATGTTGGAGCAGAAGTAATTGCAGGAGATACGATTATTGCTTATGGAATTTCTTTAGGATTTACTGCAGAAGACGCGAAGTTTTTCACCACATTAACATTAATGGCCATGGTCGCCACTTACGGTTTAGGTGTCTTCTTAATCCCTAAATACATCCAACAAAAAACAGCCTTACAAGTAAGCGCTTTACTAGGAATTATATTTAGTACCTGTATCCTATCCACCACAGGATTTACCTCTATTATGTTTGTTGCTGCTTTAGGTATCGCAAATGCATTGGTATGGCCAGCAGTGTGGCCTCTAACCTTAGAAGGACTTGGAAAACATACAAAAACAGCCTCTGCCCTATTGGTAATGGCTATTTCTGGGGGAGCGATTATTCCTTTATTATATGGACGATTGGTAGACTCAGGAAAAGAAGTACTCATCGCTTCAGGGGTGAATCATTCTGACGCAATGGCTAGCGCAGCTACTAGTAGCTACTGGATTTTAATCCCTTGTTATGCCATGATTTTATTCTTTGCTTTATGGGGACATAAAATAACTAGCTGGTCTAAAAAAAACCAATAAACTACTAACTAAAACATACTATCATGTTAAAAAGTAACATCGATGCCTCAACAGATTTTGAACAAAGATTCGAAAACATTGACACCATCATTTTTGAGCATTCAACCAATGCATCAAAAGCAATCGCTAAGGAAATAGCTGATTTAATTCGTGTAAAACAAGCATTAAAACAACCCTGTATTTTAGGGTTGGCTACAGGTTCTTCTCCAAAAGGATTGTATTCAGAATTGGTGAAACTACACAAAGAAGAAGGCTTGAGTTTTAAAAATGTAATCACTTTTAACTTGGACGAATACTACCCTATGGAACCAGATTCTGTAAATAGTTACGTTCGTTTTATGAAGAGTTTACTTTTTGACCACGTTGATATTTTACCTGAGAACTATAACATTCCAAATGGATTGTTAAAGAAATCTGAAATTGCAGATTACTGTGCAGCTTATGAATCCAAAATCGAATCTTTAGGAGGATTAGATATTCAAATTCTTGGAATTGGAGGAAACGGACATATTGGATTCAATGAATCTGGGTCTTTACAGAATTCAAAAACAAGATTAGTAGCACTTGACCATATTACAAGAGTCGCTGCTAGTAATGATTTTTCTGGTTTAAACAATACACCAAGAACGGCGATTACTTTAGGAGTTAAAAAGATAATGGAAGCCAAACGTGTTATTTTAATGGCATGGGGTGAAGGAAAATCTAACATTATAAAAACAGCTGTCGAAGGACCTGTTACAAACCAAGTCCCTGCATCTTTCTTACAAGAACATGACAATGTTGTATTTGTAATTGACAAAGAAGCTTCTTCAAAACTAACAAGGATTAATACACCTTGGTTGGTAGAAAAAGTAGCATGGACAGATACCATGATCCGCAAAGCAGTCTTAGGATTGGCCTTAAAAATAGCCAAACCTATTTTAATGCTAACCGATGCAGATTATATCGAAAACGGAATGAGTGATTTATTGGCAGACAAAGGTCCTGCTTATGACATCAACATTATAATTTTCAATAAATTACAAAACACCATTACAGGTTGGCCAGGAGGAAAACCAAATGCTGATGATAGTAAACGTCCTGAACGTGCAGAACCAGCAAGAAAAAGAGTCTTAATTTTTAGCCCGCATCCCGATGATGATATCATTAGTATGGGAGGTACTTTTAAACGCTTACAAGAGCAAGGACACGATGTACATGTTGCCTACCAAACCTCTGGAAACATTGCTGTAGCTGATGCTGAAGCTTTGCGTTTCGCTAATTTTGTATGTGACTACAACGAGAATTTTGGAATTAAAAATAACGAAGCTGAAGCTATTTATAACAAAGCCACTGCCTTCTTGCAAAACAAGAAAAACAGCGACATAGATACTCAGGAAGTTAGAGATATTAAAGGAATTATTAGAAAAGGTGAAGCTAGAGCTACCAGTCATTTTATTGGCCTAGACGATGATCACATCCATTTTATGAACCTTCCTTTCTACGAAACCGGTCGTATTGAAAAAGACGAAGTAGGAGAAAAAGACATTGAACTTACCATGGCATTGATTGCTGAAGTAAAACCTCATTTGATTTTTGCTGCAGGAGATTTAGCCGATCCACACGGAACACATAAAGTATGTTTAGATGCTATTTTTGAATCAGTAAAACGATTAAAAAAGGAAACTTACATGAAAGACTGTTGGGTATGGTTATACCGTGGAGCATGGCAAGAATGGGGAATTGATGAAATTGAAATGGCTGTCCCAATGGGACCAGATCAAGTCTTAGAAAAAAGACATGGAATTTTCAAGCATCAATCTCAAAAAGATGGTGTGGTATTCCTAGGAGCTGACAGTAGAGAGTTTTGGCAACGTGCAGAAGTACGTAACAAAGAAACTGCTGATATATATGACGAGCTAGGAATGGCGCATTATGCAGCTATGGAAGCTTTTGTTCGCTGGAGATATTAAGAATTGAATAAAACTTTAAAAAGTAATTTATAACAGTTATATGATGATGACAAAATTAAATGAAGAACTCCTGGAAAAGGTATCTATAGAATTCACAAAACCATATCACACAATTAAATATAGTTTTAAGGAGTTAGATGCCATCGAAGGAGAAGATTACCTGAATCATATAGCTGGGAATTACGCGTTAAATTTTAAGGTAGAAACAGCGGATAATTTAAAAGTGTATTACCCAAATGGATGGTTTGATATCACCATGCAAAAAGATGCTCAAAATAGATCCTGTGTCCAAATATACATATACGACAAGACGTTGCCTGAAGGAAAAAAAACCTTACAACAATTGGAAAACATACATCAGCAATTATTAAAATACAGTCCTGTTTAAAAATCTATTTTTTTTACTTGTTACAAGGATTTTGATTGATTTATTGTAATAAAAAAAACGGAGCGCTTTTGGCGCTCCGTTTTTAATTCTCAAACAATTCTCCTCGTTGCATTAATCAACTTTGGAATTTGCGTTAATTTCGCTTAATGGCACTGGTAAATACCCATGCGCTTCGGCACTAAAACCTGTTCTTCCTGCTGTTTGCATCGCTGCATCTAACATTCCCCATCTACGTAAATCGTAAAAACGAGAAGATTCTAGGCTAAACTCCATGGTACGTTCATGTATCAATTGTGTTTTCACCCCTGCTGTACTTGTGGCTGTAATTGCAGGCATATTTCCATGAATCAATCTAATTTTATTAATAATTTCAATCGCTTTAGAAGTGTCTCCTGTTTCGTTTAATGCTTCTGCATACATTAACAATACATCTGCGTATCGCATTAACACAACGTTTAATCCATTATACCCTGCATTTTCAACATCCAGCGGTAAGAATTTTTTAAAGTACACTGTATTATCTTTCGACGCAGCACTCTCTTTATAAGTATCTAACATTAAGGCATCCCAATTAGATCCTTGCATGTTATTTCCTGCATTATAATACGGATCTTTAAAATACAAACTTCCATACAATCGTGCATCATACATACCTTCAGAAGATATTTCACCTTCCGATTTCATTTCTGTTAATAAAGCAGGACTTCCTTCAATTCCACCCCATCCTCCAAAAGAAGGATCTGCAATAAAAGCATGCAACATTGTCGCATTAAAAATATCTCCATCAGCTGTCTTAAATTGCAATTCAAATATAGACTCCTGATTGTTTTCGTTTTCTCCGTTAAAACTACTTTCAAAATCTACTTCCAAGCTATAGGCTCCAGAATTTACGACTACAGCCATTGCATCGGCAGCATTTTTAAAATCGTCACTTGCTGTTGCGCTAGCATCTCCTGCTTTGTATAAATACACTTTACCTAAATAGGCCATCGCAGTTCCTTTATTAGCACGTCCAATATTACCTACGGTATTATTTACGGGTAACATGCTAGCCGCCGCTTTAAAATCTTCGATAATTTGAGCATATGCTTCGCTACGGGATGCTAAAGGCAACTCTAGTGTTTCCTCGCTTATTAAATCCGTACGCAAAATTATCTGCTTGTATATCGTTAATAATTTAAAGTGATAATACGCACGTAAAAAAGTAGCTTCTCCAATAATTTGTTTACGTTGCGCTGGAGAAATCTGCTCCTCTGTCATCGCTCCTACCTTTGCAATTACCTGATTTGCATAATTCAATCCTTTGTAGTTTGTTCTCCAAAGTAAGTTTACAAAGGTGTGCCCGTTTGTATAAGTAAAATTAAAGATAGACATCCAGTGCGCATAGTTACTTCCATCTACTCCTGGAACTACATAATCCGATCTGTACCATTCTACAATTGGGCGGCCTTCTTGCCATCCATCCCAAAATTCAGATCTAGATTCTAATTCACCATAGGCTGCTGTAAGTCCTGCATTTGCATCGGTTGCATCTCTCCAAAAGGAAGCAGAATCCAATGCATCAGGTGATTTTTGCGTCAAAAATTCGTCGTCGTCGCATCCAGTAAAGGCTAATACGAGAAGCGACATTATAAGTAATTTAATAGTTTTCATCATTTTCTTTTTATATTAGAACTGTAATTGAACTCCCATGATAAAAGACTTGTACTTTGGGTACAATACTCTATCCACTCCATAGGTTAAAATAGAACCTGCTACCTCTGGATCTAGCCCTGGATAGTTTGTAATGGTAAATAAGTTTTGCCCACTTACATACAATCTCACCTTGTCTATTTGTAATTTCTCCAATACATTTTCCGGTAAAGTATACCCAAACTGAATTGTTTTAATTCTCAAATAATCTCCTTTGTGTAAAAAGCGTGTAGAAGCACGGTTGTTTTGATTAGGATCTCCAAAAACAGCTCTAGGAATATCCGTATTTGTATTCTCTGGTGTCCATGCATTTAAAGCATTTGACGTGAAATTTCTATTCGAATCCAAGCCTATCAATTCGTAGGCATTTCCATCATAAATTTTATTTCCTCCTACACCTTGGAAGAATACGGTCGCATCAAATCCTTTATAATCTGCAGAGAAATTTAAACTGTATTCAAATGTTGCCATTCCTGTCCCTGCGTATACGATATCATCTGAATTTAGTGTACCGTCGCCATTTTGATCTTTAAAACGCATGTCTCCAGGAGCTGCATTTGGCTGAATAAGTACTCCATTTACACTGTGAGCATCAATTTCTGCTTGGTTTTGGAAAATCCCATCGGCTTCTGTTAAAAAGTAAGCACCTGCTTCATATCCTACTTGAGTTTGATTCACATAGTGATCTGTTCCAAATTTCAACCCAGTTCCATAAATAACTTGATTGCTATTCGCTAACTTAGTCACCTCATTATTATTGGTAGAAAATGTTCCACCTAGGCTATAATTAAAATCGTTTACGTTATTACTATACGTTAAATCAATCTCAATCCCCGTATTTTTAAACTCTCCAACATTAATGGTAGGCGTATTAATTCCTGCAGATGGAGATAGTTCTTTTTTAAATAACAAGTCTGAGGTTAAACTTTTATAATAGTTTAAAGATCCTTTTAATTTATAATCTAACATGGTAAAATCTATCCCTATATTACTAGAGGTATTGGTTTCCCATTTTAAATTATCGTTTTGTAATTCTTTAGAAATACTTCCTTGAACAGGTGTCGATTGATCTCCATATCCAAAAACATAACCTCCATTATAAGAACTCTTACCTGAAGAAATACTCGCATTGTAGTAATAGTTATCTAAAGAAGAATCATTTCCTGCTTGACCCCAAGAAGCTCTTAGTTTTAAGAAATCAAAGATTTCTTGACCTTGCATAAATTCTTCTTCTGTAATTTTCCATCCCAAAGCAAAAGAAGTAAACGTACCATAACGGTTGTTTTTACCAAATTTAGAACTTCCATCTCTACGGATACTTGCTTGAAATAAGTATGTGTCATCAAAAGAGTAATTAACACGACCAAACTCAGAAGCCAAGGTGTATTCATAATTAGACCCTGTTGCAGTTCTAGTTCCGTCGATAAATGCGTTTAAGGTTTTAAAGTTTTCATCTAACAATACCGCTTTTACTTTTTTATCTGCGACTATTTTAGATCCTTCTCCTGTTGCTTTACTCCAGTCAAATTTTTCTGAAATACGAGAATACCCTAACAATACATCAAAACTGTGTTTTCCGAAATCTTTTTTATAATTTAAGATTCCTTCCATGGTATTTCTTCTAAAAGTAGAATTATATACCCCTATTTGAGCATATTTATCATAATCCGACACCTTATTTCTTGAGACAAATCCCTTGTGAAAATTAAAGGTATTGTCTGCTGTATTAGAAACTGCCAAGTTAGTAGAGGCTGTTAAACCGTCTATAATTTCATAACTCAATGTTGTTTTTGCATGAAAGTATTTTAGTTTGGTATATCCTTCTTTAAAGTGGTCATATGCAATTGGATTCATATGATCGGCTAATTCTCCATTACTATACCCAAATCCAGATCCTCTATCCGTATCATAAATAGGAATTAACGGAGAAATATGATAGGCCTCTTTTAAACTAAATTTAAACCCTTCTTTTCTAGTTTCAGCATAGGTTAAGTTATTACGCATGGTAAACTTTCCTTTTTTAATACCAAGATTCACCCCTAAGGTTTTCTTATTAAAATCGGATCCTAAAATAATCCCTTCCTCTTTCGCAGAACTACCGTTCACACTATAATCAACAAACTCACTAGCTCCACTTACACGTACACTGTGGTTTGTTTGGATTGCACTTTTAAAAATAGCGTCCATCCAATCTGAATTAACATCTGGAGTACTTGTCATATAAGACAATAAATCCTTCCCTGCATTTTGGTACATTTGTTTGTGTACTTTTGCATAGCCTTTACCATCTAATAAATCGTAGCTATTACGTGCAGAATTAAAACTTATATAAGAATCAAAAGATACTTTTGGTTTCCCACTTTTTCCTTTTTTAGTCGTGATTATTACCACTCCATTTGCTGCTCTTGTTCCATAAATAGCCGCAGAAGAAACATCTTTTAATACTTCTATAGAAGCAATATTGTTTGGATCTACATAATAAGAAGAAGCCTGTACTCCATCTATAATATACAAGGGTTGATTGTTTCCGTAAGTACCTGCCCCACGAATTTTAATATCAACACCTGCTCCTGGTGATCCAGAAGATTTAGTCACTGTTAAACCAGCAACACGCCCTTGCAATGCTTCCGTAGCATTCACCGTCGCTACTTTTGTTAATTCGTCAGATTTTACTTGACCAACGGCTCCTGTAACATCGCTTTTCTTTTGAGTTCCATAACCAACCACGATTACTTCGTCTAAACTTTCACTATCTTCTAATAATTGTACATTGATGATAGACTGTCCACCAACCTGAACCGTCTTTGCAACAAAACCAACATAACTAAAATGAAGGGCTGCACCCGTTTCAATATTTATAGAGTATTCTCCATCAAAACCGGTAGAAGTACCATTTTGAGTGTTTTTCTCTATAATAGTCACCCCCATTAGTGGAGTTCCACTTTCGTCAGAAACAATTCCTGTCACTGTTTTTTGTTGACCATACGATACTGTTTGCAACGCAAACACAAAAAACACTACACACGCTAGTATTTTTGGGTTTAACGTAGAAAAAAGTTTTTTTTCTATGATTTCTTTCATAAGGTAAATAGTTTGAATTAATATTAATGTTTAAATTGAATTCTACATTTTACACCGAGTATCCCCAGTTCCTTTCGATCAAAAAGCATGGTGGTTTATTATAAATAAACGTCATTATTACATTTAAAGGAGTAACGAAATTAGACGAAATCGATTTCGAGAAAAAAAAAGGAAGGATAAAAAACAAAACTAAAACAGATTGTTACAAATGGAACAATCTCTTAAAAACACCTTTTAAGCATTGCTGTAAAATAATATTATCATAAAAAAATCTTTGGATGGGTTATCCTACATTGGTTTCCCTTAAAACAGTAAGTTTCCGAGAACATGACGCATCTCCCTATTAAAGGTGTGTTTTACTCTTTAAAGGGTAATTTAGTTGCAATATATGATAATAGACAACATACGTTTTCTATATTGAATGTTACTTTTGTAACAAAGTGAAAGCATGAAAACCGTTCAGAAAATTGTAAACGACTTATTAAAAGAGTCTCCTTTTATACAAGATGGATTGGCCGAAGGATATATCAACTTATCGGCATTGGCAAGTAAATTTAAACCACAGATAGAAAAGATAAGTAGAAAAGTAGTCCAGAAAGGCTCCATTGTTATGGCCATAAAAAGACATGATACTTCTTTAGGTACTCAGATGCATGAGCGGAAAATATCTAATTATATTTCAAATTTAGGAGATACCATTGTACGCAGTAATCTTGTAGAATATACATTCAAGAACTCAGAAACCATGTTGGATAAACCACTGGAATTACTGAATGTTTTAAAAGAAAATACAGAAGCCTTTTACTATACTTCAAAAGGGCTATATGAAACAAATATAATTGTCAACTCGATTATATCCGTTGATATCGAACGAATTTACAAAAGCGAAACATTGATCAGTAGTATAAAAGACCTCACTTCTTTAACCATGCGTTTCCCTAATGATGTACTCTGTATACCTGGAGTTTTTTATTTTATATTCAAAAAATTAGCCGCCAAAAATGTAAATATTGTAGAGTTAATATCTACTTCAAACGAGTTTACCATTGTTATTTCTAAAAAAAATACCAGCATCGCTTTTCAAGTATTGGAAGATTTAAAAAGCTAACATAAATGGACTGTTTTTAACAGCCTATGAATGCGCATAAGCTATTCACGACGTATCGACAATAACAATTAGCTCGTTTTAATGTTCCTTTATTAATAATTAATTTAGCACCGCTTATATAATAGATATCCAAAGCGTTACATTGATAATGGAAATCTATAAAAACATTATTATTGATTTTATTGGCTCTCATTTATTAAACTATTATTCTTTTAAATCAACTTTCGAAAAAGGATCTATTGCCCATTTTATCTCAATTTTATTCATAGTATTTGAGTTGTGACTTGCAGCAACATTGCAGCCTCCCCCGCTACGCAAAGTCTCCAATTTGAGCCAGCACAACTACACTACCCAATTACCCCATTAACTAATACACATCAATTCAAGCACCAATCAATTAAATAATCACATCTCTAGCCTTTCTAAAACATTAGCCTAATATTAACGACCAACCCTAATAAATAAGGTACTTTTGACAAAAAAAGAAGTCGCATGAAAAAGGGATTAAAGATTTTTGGAATATTTATCGTATTATTTATTATAGCAGCCATTGCCATACCAGTATTATTCAAAGATAAATTTGCTGAAATCGCTAAAAAACAGCTCAATGATAATTTAAATGCCACCGTAGATTTTTCTGATGTAGATATCAGTCTACTTAGAAACTTTCCGAAGGCGAGTATTCTTCTGGAAAATATGAGCATCATAAACGTCGCTCCTTTCGAAGGAGACACCTTGTTTTATGCCAAAGAAATAGCCTTAAAAATGCCTATTGGAGGTTTATTCAAAACGGCAGCAGAGCAAATAGAAATAAATTCGTTTAGCATAACAGATGCTGTAATCAATATAATCACAGATAAAAAAGGAAATGTAAATTACGACATTACCAAAGAAAGTGACAGTCCTGCTAGTACAGAAGAAAACACTGAGAGTACTGGGTTCCAATTCGCCATCGCTAATTATGCCATTAAAAATGCACGCATCAATTATATAGATGAACCTGGCCAACTAAAAGCCCAAATACACCAATTAAACCATTCAGGTTCTGGAGATTTATCCGACGAATTAATCACCTTAATCACCAAAACAGATGCTTTAGTTTCTATAGAAATGGAAGGCACCAACTATTTAAAAAAGCAACAATTAGCCTTGGATGCTACTTTTGAGATTAACCCTGAAGCTCAGAAATACACCTTTTTAGAAAACACTTTCTCCATCAACCAATTGCAATTAAAATTTGATGGTTTTGTACAACAACATGCAAACGGAAACGAGTTCGATTTAAAATTCAACACCTTAAGTGCTGGTTTTAAAAACTTCATTGCCCTACTTCCTGCCCAATACACCAAGGATATTGCTAACATTACCACTAATGGTAGTTTTACCGTGAATGGTTTTGCTAAAGGAATGTTAAGCGATAAAACAATCCCAAAATTTGACATTCAAATTTTATCTAAAGATGCTTCTTTTAAATATCCAGATTTACCAAAAAAAGTAGAAAATATACAATTTGACGCACGTATTGCAAACAATACAGGCTTGGAAAAAGACACGTATTTAGACATTAAAAAAATGTCTTTACAAATAGATGAAGATGTTTTTAATGGAAAAGCAACAATTAGAAATCTAACTACAAACGCTTCTGTAAATGCTACATTGGATGGCACCTTAAATTTGGCAAACATTTCCAAAGCCTACCCTATTGCCCTAGAAAATGACTTAAAAGGGATAGTTACTGCCAACTTAACAACCCATTTTACGCAGAAAGCCATTGAAAAAAATCAATACGAACAAATTAAAAATAATGGAGACTTTAGTATTTCAGATTTTGAATTTTCCTCCAAGGACATCGTAAATCCAATTCATATTTCTAAAGCAAATATCACCTTTAACCCGAGAACGGTTACCTTAGAAAAATTCAATGCCACCAGTGGAAAAAGTGATATACAAGCCACAGGGACTATCGATAATTTAGTAGGTTTCCTATTCAGCGGAAAAGATTTGAAAGGAAATTTTAACGTAAACTCTACCTTATTTAAAGTGAGTGATTTTATGGTAGACAATACCAGTACTCCGGATAACACTCAAAAGAAATCCAGCCAAGGAGAAGCCTTAAAAATACCCGCATTTATAGACGCTAAAATTCATGCAAATGCTAAAACCGTATTGTATGATAATTTGATTTTAAAAAATGTAAAAGGAGATCTCGTTATCAAAAACGAAGCGGTAAGCCTTCAAAACTTAAAAACCAATACCTTTGATGGCTCCATGATTATCAATGGAACGGTTTCTACTAAAACGGAAGTACCAACGTTTAATTTAGACTTGGCGATAGATAAATTTGACATTGGACAATCTTTTAAAGGAATGGACATGTTAACTAGCATTGCTCCTATTGCGGACTTGATGCAAGGAAAGTTTAACACCAATTTAAAATTAAAAGGAACCTTGGACAAGGAGTTTTCTCCTAATATGAATACACTTACAGGGAATGCATTGGCGGAGGTTTTAACCAGTAAAATCACACCAAAAGAAGGCGCTGCCTTTAAGTTACTAAACGACAAACTACCGTTTATAAATTTAGAAAAATTAAATTTAGAGCATTTGAAAACCATTTTAACTTTTGAAAATGGAGCGGTTAAAATTAAGCCGTTTACTATCGCTTACCAAGACATTAAAATAAACATTGCTGGTGGACATGGTTTTGACAATACCTTGGGATACACAGCAACATTTGATGTACCTGCCAAGTATTTCGGAAATGAAGTAAGTAGTATTTTATCAAAATTAAAGGCCGAAGATGTTAAAAACATCACCATACCTGTAATTGCAACTATTGGCGGTTCATTCTCTAGCCCTGCTATAAAAACAGACTTAAAACAGTCCGTTGCAAACCTTACAAAACAATTGATTCAAGTTCAAAAAGAGAAGCTAATAAGTAAAGGAACTAGTGCCTTATCTGACTTATTAGGCAATGTCCTAAAAGGAAACAAAACAGTTCCAAAAGAAACAGATACTACTAAAACTGACAGCACAAAAACCACCAAGGAAACCGCAAAAGACGCAGTAAAAGACGCCGCCAAAGATGCAGTAAAAAATGTTTTAGGCGGATTATTTGGCAAGAAAAAGAAGAAAGAATAGCTGTTAAAAGGACGTAAGACTGCTGGACATAGGACACAGGACAGCTTATCGGTAAATGGTGACTGATAACTAGTGACTGAAATCCTGCTACTAACTAGTCCTTTATCTTGGTTCTTGACTCCCTCTTCCTATACACAACAATAGGAAGTCCTATGTCTTGATTCTTGGCTCCAGAGGCCTTCTTTCTATACACAACAACAGGAAGTCCTATGTCTTGGTTCCTAACTCCTACGTCCTATCCAAAACAGTGCAAAGTCCTATCCAAAACAGCGCGAAGTCCTACCCAAAAAAACCAAGAATCAAATACAAAACGGTCGTAATTACCCCTCCAATTATAGCATATGGTAATTGTGTTTTTACATGATCTATATGATCACTTGCAGAAGCCATGGAAGAGATAATAGAAGTATCTGAAATGGGTGAACAATGATCTCCAAAAATCCCACCACCTAAAGTAGCTGCCACAACAATGGTAATATCTGCACCGTGCATATTTGCCATTGGTACCGAAATCGCCAACATAATAGCAAATGTTCCCCAGGAAGTTCCTGTAGAAAATGCAATAAAAGAACTAATGAGAAAAACTACGGCGGGTAATAATTCAGGTGACAACCAGTCTTTCGTGACATTTGCCACATAAATTCCTGTTTGCAATTCTTTACAAGCATCCCCAATTGCAAAAGCCAACAACATTAACAAGGCCAAAGGCATTAATTCACTAATCCCTTTTAACGTTAAGTGTACGGCTTCTTTTGGTTTCATAATTCCTTGTATAAAATACATGATCATAGCCACTAATAATGCCGCAATTACAGCATATAAAACCGAGGATGATCCAGAGCCTTTCCCTATTGCTTCTGAAGCGTGATTTATAAATGAAGAGGCACCTTTTACAGCTCCCCAACCTGTATAAATTAAATTTATTGGCATCATAAAAACCATGACTAAAAGCGGTACAATCATGTTATACGCTTTGGCTTCTATCCCCTCTTTTGGCGGAAAGGAAGTTATCTCGTCGGAAACCAGTGGTTTCGCATTTGGGTTCATTAAAGCACCTGTTTCTCTGGTTCTTTTTTCAGCTTTTTTCATGGGACCAAAATCCCTTTTACTTAAAATGACGATAAAGAGAATTAAAATCGCTAATAAAGGATAAAAATTATATTTTATAGAAGCAATCATCACTGCAAAAGGACGGTCTATTCCTTGCGTTAATAATAGCCCCATAATAAAGGCTCCCCAAGCATTAAACGGCATTAGAATTGAAGATGGTGCAGAACTAGAATCAGCTATATACGCTAACTTTTCTCTTGGTATTCCTAACTTATCAAAAATAGGTCTGTATAAAGTACCCACAGTTAAAGAACTAATACTTGTTTCTACAAACAACAACAAACCAGTTACTGTCGCTAAAACTTGTACCATGACTCTACTATAACCACTTTTTTTATTTTCAAGTTTCACCAATACTTTGTTTATAATATTGATAAAACCTTCGACTCCTCTAGAATATTGAATAAAAATTAACAGCGCACCCACCAAGGCACTAAACATGATTGTTCTTGTATTTCCTTTTGATTGAAAAACATTTACCAATGCTTCAATCATTGCTAAAGTACCATCTAAAGGATGCCATCCTTTAATAATTAGCCAAGAAAACCAGATACCAAATAACAACGCTATATAGACCTGTTTGGTTCTTAATGCCAAAATAATAGCAACTATTGGGGGTATAACTGAAAGAAATCCGTATTCCATAAAAGAATTTTTAATTTGGTTAAAGGTAATAAATTACAACACATGTTATCTATCTATATTTTGAAAAACGTCAAGTTTAAAAATCTTCAAATTAAAATTCAAGTGTATTCATGATACCCTAGCAAAAGTTTTTTCTGTAAAAATGAAATAGTTGAGGCATCATTGAAAGAACATTTATGTAATAATATGACTTACAACAAACCACGTAATCTAACATTACTACCAGCTTACAGCGATCTCAAAGTACGCACTCAATATTGTTTTTTAGCAAATCACCAACAAAATAGCATTATTGCAATATATAACACAATCGATTTAGCTGTAAAAATAAATAATCATAAAAAACAACACAAACCATTGTCGTATCATAAAAATATATACATTTGTTAGGTGCAATCAACTAAAAGAAATACAAACTCTACAACCATCGTTACTCGTGTAACGTGTATTTCTATGATTATTACTGGCACCATTACCCCTTAGGGGTTTCATTTTTACATATTCGTCCGTTTTACTATTCCGTTTTCTAAAAAAAACAATGGAATAACACATCTCAATTAGTTATTTTTATAAAAAATCAAATATGAAAGTTTTAAAGTTTGGAGGATCTTCCGTTAAATCATCAGAAAGTATCCAAAGAGTCATACAAATTGTAAAAGAAAGTGTTTACAATCAGAAAGTAGTCGTCGTAGTTTCAGCCGTAGGAGGTGTCACCGATTTATTATTAAAAACTGCACATACTGCGGCTAAAGGAGATGACTCCTATTTAAATAGCCTTAAAGAAATAGAAAACATACACCTCGTTATTATTCGTAACCTCATCCCTATCAAATCTCAAAGCGGTATTTTAGGTCAGGTTAAAAAAATGCTCAACCAACTGGATAGCATTTTAGAGGGTGTCTATTTAATTCATGAATTAACAGACAAAACTACGGATAGAATTGTAAGTTTTGGTGAATTATTGTCTTCGTATATCATCACAGAAGGCATGAAATCTACTGATTTAAATGCGACACGAAAAAACACTCAAGAACTTATTGTAACCGATGCTAATTTTGGAAACGCCAGCGTGCTTCCTAAATTGACAAATAAAAAAATAATTAGCTATTTTGAAACTCAAACAGCCGACATTGTATTATTACCCGGCTTTGTTTCTTCCACAGAAAACGGCGAAGTTTCCACTTTAGGAAGAGGAGGCTCAGATTATACGGCTGCCATTATAGCCGCTGCTCTGGACGTAAGCGCCTTGGAAATATGGACCGATGTAAGCGGGATGTACACTGCCAATCCTAACTTGGTAAAACAGGCGTTTCCTATTGCGAGTATTTCGTATCAAGAAGCCATGGAATTGTCTCATTTTGGAGCCAAGGTCTTGTACCCTCCTACCATTCAACCGGTATTGGAAAAAGAAATCCCGATCTGCATCAAAAATACATTTGCACCCGCTGACGATGGAACCATCATTTCTAAAGTTTCGAAAAACACAAATCCGATTAAAGGAATTAGTCATATCGATAACATGTGCATTGCCACTTTGGAAGGAAGCGGCATGATCGGTATTCCCGGTTTTTCTAACCGACTTTTTGAGGCCTTGTATTTGAATAAAATAAATGTGTCTTTAATTACCCAAGCCTCATCGGAGCATTCGATTTGTTTTTCTATTGATTCCAAGGAGGCCGAAAAGGCAAAAAAAGTAGTAGATACCACTTTTGAATATGAAATAGACCAGCATAAGTTAGCTCCTTTATTGATAGAAAAGGACAATGCGATCATTGCATTGGTGGGTGAAAACATGAAAAATCACCAAGGAATAAGTGGGAAAATGTTCAGTACCTTAGGAAAAAACAATGTAAATATACGTGCCATTGCACAGGGAGCCTCAGAAAAAAACATCTCAGCGGTAATTGCCCATAAAGACATTAAAAAAGCATTGAACGCTTTGCACAATACCTTCTTTGAAAATCAAACCAAGCAACTCAATTTATTTATAGTGGGTGTTGGAAATGTAGGAGGAAAATTGATTGAACAAATAGCACAACAACATGATTATTTAGTCGATAATTTACAGTTAAATATTCGAATTGTCGGAATGGCTAATTCTCGAAAAATGCTGATCGACGATGATGGAATTAACCTTGCTACATGGCAACAACAATTGGATACCTCTGAAGTCCCTTTTAGCTTGGAAGACTTTCACCAGCAAGTCACAAGCCTCAATTTACAAGACAGCATTTTTGTAGACAATACCGCCAACGCCACTGTTTCTACAGTATACGCACAGTATTTAAAAGAGAGTGTGGCCGTAGTAACTTGTAATAAAATAGCCTGTTCTTCCGACTATTCGAGTTATAAAAACTTAAAGCGTTTGTCTAAAAAATACAATGCACCATTTTTATTTGAAACCAATGTTGGTGCCGGGCTTCCCATTATAAACACCTTAAATAACCTAATCGATTCTGGAGATCGAGTTCGAAAAATTCAGGCCGTACTCTCTGGAAGTTTAAATTTTATTTTTAATAATTTCAATACCGATGCTACCTTTTATGATGTTGTAAAACAAGCTGGAGTAGAAGGATATACGGAGCCAGACCCACGTATAGATTTAAGTGGTGTAGACGTGGCCCGAAAGATATTAATCCTTGCACGAGAAAGTGGTTATAACATGGAATTGGATGAGATCCAAAATAAAACCTTTTTAGGGCCCAAAGGATTAAAAGCGGATAGTATCGAAGATTTT
Source organism: Flavobacteriaceae bacterium (assembly GCA_002400885.1). GTDB lineage: Bacteria > Bacteroidota > Bacteroidia > Flavobacteriales > Flavobacteriaceae. The sequence goes on along the minus strand of NVRM01000017.1, from coordinate 2,540 downwards.
TACCAAAGTTTACAATCAGAGCCCGAACATTACAATGCTATTTTCGCAACTGCTTCCGCTAAAAATGAACGCTTAAAGTACGTGGCAGAATTTAAAGATGGAAAGGCCAATGTGAGTTTACAATCTGTAGGGAGCGACCATCCATTTTATAATTTAGATGGAAGTGACAATATTGTACTATTCTTTACAGACAGGTACCCTACACAACCGCTTATTATAAAAGGAGCCGGAGCCGGAGCAGATGTAACCGCTGCGGGATTATTTGCAGATATTATTAGAATCGGAAATAACTAATTATGGAAAGTATTAAAATTTTTGCCCCAGCAACTATCGCAAACGTATCCTGTGGTTTTGATGTCCTAGGACTCGCCTTGGATACGGTGGGTGATGAAATGGTCATTAGAAAAACAAGTCAAAAAGGGATTAAAATCACCAAAATTGTAGGCCAAGATTTACCCTTAGAAACACATAAAAATGTAGCAGGTGTTGCTGGACTCGCTTTTTTATCTGCCTTGAATTATGATCATGGCTTTGAAATAGAAATTTACAAAAACATAAAACCTGGAAGTGGTATTGGAAGCAGTGCCGCGAGTAGTGCTGGTGCCGTTTGGGCAATGAATGAATTACTGGGAAAGCCTTTTAACAACACACAATTGGTACAATTCGCAATGGAAGGAGAACGACTGGCTAGTGGTGTAGCACACGCAGACAATGTAGCTCCTGCCCTATTTGGAGGGTTTACATTAGTACGTAGCACCGACCCCTTAGAGATCGTTAAAATACACACGCCCGACCAATTATACGCCACGGTCATTCATCCACAAATAGAAGTAAAAACATCCGATGCTCGGGAAATTTTAAAATCTACAGTTCTCTTAAAAGATGCCATTACACAATGGGCAAATGTAGGTGGATTGATTAGCGGATTGTATACCGAAGATTACGAATTAATCGGAAGATCTTTGCACGATACAATTGTAGAACCTATTCGTTCTATCCTAATACCTGCTTTTGACACGGTCAAACGTAACAGCATAAAAGCAGGCGCTTTGGGCTGTGGTATTTCAGGTTCAGGGCCTTCTATTTTCGCATTGAGTAAAGGCGAGGAAACTGCCGAGAAAGTGGCTGCATCGATGAAGTCTGTCTATAAAAATGTAGGCATCGATTTTGACATTCATGTATCAAAAATAAATCAACAAGGGATAAAAATAATATAAAAAATAAAGGATGAATTACTACAGCTTAAACAACAAAGACAATAAAAGTAGTTTTGAAGAGGCCGTTGTCCGAGGAATCGCTCCCGACAGAGGCTTGTATTTTCCCCAAAACATCACACCGCTTCCACGAGCTTTTTTTAAAAACATAGAGAATTACAGCAATGAAGAAATTGCTTTTAAAGTGATTGAACAATTTGTAGGAGATGAAATCCCAACATCAATTTTAAAAAATATTATTAAAGAAACCATCAATTTTGAATTCCCGGTTGTAAAGGTGGAAAACAATATCCATGCCTTGGAATTATTTCATGGTCCTACCATGGCTTTTAAAGATGTAGGAGCCCGCTTTATGGCCCGATGCCTAGGCTATTTTAACAGGGATAAAAAAGACGAAAACGTGACGGTTTTAGTCGCAACTTCTGGGGATACTGGAGGGGCTGTGGCACATGGTTTTTTAGGGGTAAAAGGAGTAGATGTTGTTATTTTATACCCCTCCGGTAAGGTGAGTGATGTACAGGAGAAACAACTCACTACTTTAGGTCAAAACATTGTAGCCTTGGAAGTAGATGGCGTATTTGATGATTGTCAAGAAATGGTAAAAACAGCCTTTTTAGATACTGAAATTACTGACCAGCGTACCTTGACTTCCGCAAATTCTATAAATGTTGCCCGATGGTTGCCGCAAATGTTTTATTTCTTTTTTGCATACAAACAATTAAAACATAAAAACAAAGGCTTGGTTTTCTCTGTTCCCAGCGGAAATTTTGGAAATATTTGTGCAGGAGTCATGGCACAACAATTAGGTTTACCAGTACATCAATTTGTGGCATCTTGTAATATAAACGATGTGGTTCCAAACTTTTTTAAGTCAAAAAAATACACGCCTCAAGCATCCAAACAAACCATTTCTAATGCGATGGATGTAGGAAATCCAAGTAACTTTATCAGAATTCAAGAAGTTTTTAATAATGATTTTGACCAATTAAGCAAACATATCTCTTCCTATTCTTTTGATGATGACACCACCAGAGCTGTCATGAAAAAAATACACGACACCACAGGATATGTTACCGACCCACATGGAGCCATCGGATATTTAGGGCTTAAAAAATATTTACAAGAACAACCATTACAAGGCGTATTTTTAGAAACCGCACATCCCATCAAATTTGCGAACGTGGTAGAGCCTGTTTTGGGTATTAAATTAGAATTACCTCCACAAATCATAGAAGTAATTGACAAGAAAAAAGTAGCCACAAACATCAAGACCTATCAAGATTTAAAAGAATTTTTAATCAAACAAGCCATCCATAGCTAGAGACG